>JBGSZD010000129.1:0-2973 GCA_041750575.1 Thiobacillus sp.
GATCTCCGCGCCGCGGTGGGCACGGCGCCGGGCCAGCGCAGGATTTCGTTGACGCTGAGCGGCCCACTGCCGGGCAGGCGCTGCATCACCTCGGCCTGCCAGTGCGCCAGCCGCTCAAGAATGGCCGGATTCAGGCCGTTATCCTGCGAGGAGGTCGGGAGCGTGGTCAGGCTGACGCGGCACTCCACCTTGCCGCGGGCAAGCCGTTGCTGGATCAGCTCGCGCAAGCGCGGTTCCAGCGCTCGGAACTCGTCGGCCAGACGGAAATGCAGTTCAAGATAGCGCTGGTTGACGCTACGCAGGTCGATACTGACGCTGGCATGGTCTAGGTTGAGGCTGTGGGCGGCAAACCCGGTCATGCTGGTGGTCATGGATGATGTTCAAACATAGTTATGTAGAGTGGTGCCGGTGTGGAACCGGCGTGGATTTTTGCCGGCGTAGCCAGCTAAAGCAGAAAAGATAATAGACGTTCGACTATGGCGACTCAACCTAATCAGGCGCTTCCCAACGGATACCGCCTGAACGAATACACCATCGTGCGCAAGATCGGCGGTGGCGGGTTAAGCATTGTGTATCTGGCGCGCGACGACAACAATCAGTCGGTGGCAATCAAGGAATACCTGCCGGGCGCGCTGGTGCTGCGTACCGAGGGCTCGGTGCTGGTGCAGGCCAGCTCTACTGAGAACAGCAATATTTTCCGCCACGGCCTGAAATGCTTCTTCGAGGAAGGCCGGGCGCTGGCGCGCATCAACCACCCCAATGTCGTGCGCGTGACCAACTTCTTCCGCGCCAACGACACCGTCTACATGGTGATGCGCTTCGAGCGCGGCAAAACCCTGCAACAGCATATTCAGGCCAACCGCGGCACCATCCGCGAAAGCTTTATCCGCCGCGTGTTTGCGCAGTTGCTGAACGGCTTGCGCGAGGTACACACCCACAAGTTGCTGCATCTGGATATCAAGCCGTCCAACCTGTACATCCGCCTCGACGGTTCGCCGGTGCTGATCGACTTCGGTGCCGCGCGGCAAACGCTCACCCAGGAGGAAAGCAAGCTGCAGCCGATGTACACGCCCGGCTTCGCGGCGCCCGAGCAATACCACAACCGTGAACGGCTGGGGCCGTGGACCGATGTCTACAGCGTGGGCGCCAGCCTCTATGCCTGTCTGGCCGGCTACCCGCCGCAGGCGGCCGACGCCCGTCTACTCAACGACAAGCTGGTGGCGGCGACGGTCAACTGGCGCGGCGCCTACTCCGACCAGTTGCTCGAAACCATCGATAACTGCCTTAAACTCAATTACATGGAACGCCCGCAAAGCGTGTTCAGCCTGCAGAAGGTGCTGATGGACCGTACGGCGATGGCGCCGCAGCGCCCTTCATTTTTAAGCAGCATCAAACGCTCATTAAACAAAGAATTGTTCTAAAGTACTGCGATGAAATTCACGATCTACCAGGCATCCCGTCAGGGCGGACGCAAAAACAACGAAGACCGGGTTGCCTATTCCTACAGCCGAGATGCGCTGTTGATGGTGGTGGCCGACGGCATGGGCGGCCACATGCACGGTGAAATCGCCGCGCAGATCGCGGTGCAGACGATGACCGACCAGTTCCAGAAAACGGCCAAGCCGCGTCTGGCCGACCCCATGGCCTTCCTTGCCGACACGGTCACGCACGCGCACCACGCGATCAACGATTACGCCGTCGAGCAGGATCTGCTCGAAATTCCCCATACCACGGTGGTGGTCGCAGTCATCCAGGACAACACCGCCTTCTGGGCACACGTCGGCGATTCGCGTTTGTATCTGTTCAGCGACGGCAGCCTGATCGCGCGTACCGAAGATCACACCACCGTTGCCCAGATGGTGCGCGACGGCCTCATCACCGAGGAGGAGGCGGGCACCCACCCCGAACGCAACAAGGTGTCCAACTGCCTGGGCGGATACGTGTCGCCGCAGGTGGAATGCAGCGTACCGATTCCGCTGCACGACGCCGACACCATGCTGCTGTGCACCGACGGCATCTGGGGCATGATCAATCCCCATGAAATGTCGGCCCTGGTGCATGCCTACACGCTGGACGACGCAGTGCGCCACCTGATGGACCACGCCGAATTCCGCGGTGGCGAACACGGCGACAACCTCAGCCTGGTCGCCATGACCTGGGGCGAGGCACGCATGCCGAGCAAGGATTCGATTTCCACTCTGGCGCTGCCCGACGGCGGCGTCACCACGCAGATCAACGCGATGCGTCCCATGTCCGGCATCCCCGCGGTGTCCGACGACGAGATCGAGCGCGCCATCGCAGAAATCCAGCAGGCGATCCAGAAAATTTCCGCCAAGTAATCATCGCGCGCCCTGAGTGGCGTGTGGCTGACGTGGTAAAGCGCTGGCGCGGTAAAATCGCGCTTTCCGTTTTGAACCCTCCACCATGTCCGATTCGATTGTCCGCCCCAGTGGCCGCGCGCCCGATGCGCTGCGCACCCTATTCTTCACCCGCCAGTTCACCAAGCACGCCGAGGGCTCGGTGCTCGTCGCCATGGGCGACACCCGCGTGTTGTGTACCGCCAGCGTGCTCGACAAAATCCCGCCGCACAAGAAAGGCAGCGGCGAAGGCTGGGTCACCGCTGAATACGGCATGCTGCCGCGTTCCACCCACACCCGCACCGACCGCGAGGCCGCGCGCGGCAAGCAGTCCGGCCGCACCCAGGAAATCCAGCGCCTGATCGGCCGCAGCCTGCGCGCGGTGGTCGATCTGAAAAAGCTCGGCGAACGCACCCTGCATATCGACTGCGACGTGCTGCAGGCCGATGGCGGCACCCGCACCGCCGCCATCACCGGCTCCTACGTGGCGCTCTACCTCTGCTTCCGCCACATGAAGAAGCTGGGCGCCATCAACGAGATTCCGCTGGCCGGCCAGGTCGCGGCGGTGTCCTGCGGCATCCACCAGAAATCGGCCGCGCTCGACCTCGACTACGCC
>JBGSZD010000130.1:0-5880 GCA_041750575.1 Thiobacillus sp.
GCTTTTTCGCGTCCTTTATGCCCTTCGGGTATTCGCGGACCAATGATTTTTTAACTGAGAACACTCGATGAAACCCATCAACGTCGGCCTGCTGGGCCTAGGAACTGTCGGCGGCGGCACGCTCACCGTGCTGCGCCGCAATGCAACCGAAATTACCCGCCGCGCCGGGCGCGAAATCCGCGTGCTGCGCGCGGCGGTGCGCGATCTGGAAAAAGCCAAGGCGTTGGCCGGTGGTTTGCCGCTGACGACCAACCCGTTCGAGGTGGTCGACGATCCAGAAATCGACATCGTGGTGGAACTGATCGGCGGCCTGGAGCCGGCGCGCGAACTGGTGCTGCAGGCCATTGCCAACGGCAAGCACGTGGTCACCGCCAACAAGCATCTGGTCGCCAAATACGGCAACGAAATCTTCGCCGCGGCGCAGGCCAAGGGCGTGATGGTCGCGTTCGAAGCGGCGGTGGCGGGCGGCATTCCCATCATCAAGGCGCTGCGCGAAGGCCTCACCGCCAACCGTATCGAATGGCTGGCCGGCATCATCAACGGCACCAGCAATTTCATCCTCACCGAGATGCGCGACAAGGGCGCGGCCTTTGAAGACGTGTTGAAACAGGCGCAAGCCCTGGGTTACGCCGAGGCCGACCCGACCTTCGACATCGAAGGCATCGACGCCGCGCACAAACTCACCATCCTGTCGGCGATTGCGTTCGGCATCCCGATGCAGTTCGACAAGGCATACACCGAAGGCATTTCCAAGCTCACGCGCGAAGACGTGCAATACGCCGAGGAACTCGGCTACCGCATCAAGCTCCTGGGTATCGCTCGCCGCGCCGAAAACGGCATCGAGTTGCGCGTGCATCCGACGCTGATTCCCGAGCGCCGCCTGATCGCCAACGTCGACGGCGCGATGAACGCCATCCTGGTGAAGGGCGACGCCGTCGGCCCGACGCTGTATTACGGCGCCGGCGCCGGTTCCGAGCCGACCGCCTCTGCCGTGATTGCCGATCTGGTCGACGTGACGCGCCTGCACACTGCCGACCCGCATCACCGCGTGCCGCATCTGGCCTTTCAGCCGGACCAATTGGCGAACACGCCGATCCTGCCGATGGACGAAGTGCGCACCGCGTACTACCTGCGCCTGCGTGCCTTCGACCGCCCCGGCGTGCTGGCCGACATCACGCGCATCCTGGCTGACAGCAATATTTCCATCGATGCCATGGTGCAGAAGGAGCCGGCCGAAGGCGAGGAGCAGGTCAGCATCATTCTGCTGACCCACATCACGGTCGAGAAAAACGTCAATGCGGCGATCGCCAAGATCGAAGCGCTCGACGCCGTGGCAGGGCAGGTGATGCGTATACGTCTCGAAGAACTGGCGGCGTAGTAATGAACTACCTCAGCACGCGCGGACTGGCACCGCAACTCCGCTTCTCTGAAATTCTGCTCGGCGGGCTGGCCAGCGATGGCGGTCTGTACGTGCCGGAAAGCTATCCGCGTTTCAGCGAGGCCGAACTCGCGGCGATGCGCGGCATGAACTACCGCGAGCTGGCGTTTGCCGTGCTGTCGCGCCTGATCGACGACATTCCTCACGACGACCTGCGCGCGCTGATCGACAAAACCTACACCGCCGACGTGTATCGCTACGTCACGGACAAGGAAAACGCGGCCGACATCACCCCGCTGAAAACCCTGGAGCCCGGTCTGCACGTGCTGGCGCTGTCGAACGGCCCGACGCTGGCGTTCAAGGACATGGCGATGCAGCTGCTCGGCAATCTGTTCGAATACGCGCTGGCAAAAACCGGTGGCGAACTGAACATCCTCGGCGCGACTTCCGGCGACACGGGCTCGGCGGCCGAATACGCCATGCGCGGCAAGAAGGGGGTGCGCGTGTTCATGTTGTCGCCCGAACATGGCATGACGCGTTTCCAGCAGGCGCAGATGTACGCCCTGCAAGATGAAAACATCCACAACCTTGTCATCCGCGGCGTGTTCGACCAGTGCCAGGACATCGTCAAGGCGGTGTCGAACGATCTGGATTTCAAGACGAAGCACCACATCGGCGCGGTCAATTCGATCAACTGGGCGCGCGTCGCGGCGCAGAGCGTGTATTACTTCAAGGCCTATTTCGCCGCGACCCAAAGCAACGAGCAGCCCGTGTCGTTCTCGGTGCCGTCGGGCAACTTCGGCAACGTCTGCGCCGGTCACATCGCACGCCAGATGGGGTTGCCGATCGACAAGCTGATCGTCGCCACCAACGAAAACGACGTGCTCGACGAATTCTTCAAAACCGGCGTGTATCGCCCGCGTCCCGACACCAAGCACACCTCCAGCCCGAGCATGGATATTTCCAAGGCGTCCAACTTCGAGCGTTTCATCTTCGACCTCAGCGGTCGCGACGCCGCGAAAATTCGCAGCCTGTGGAGCGCGGTCGAATCGGGTGGCAGCTTCGATCTGAACGCGGACGGCTTGTTCAAGCGCGTCACCGACTTCGGCATGGTCTCGGGATCGAGCAACCACGCCAACCGCCTCGACACCATCCGCACGGTGTACGAGGTGTACGGCACGATGATCGACCCGCACACCGCCGATGGCCTGAAGGTGGGCTTGGAACACCGCGAGCCCGGCGTGCCGCTGATCTGCATGGAAACCGCGCAGCCCGCCAAGTTCGAGGACGCCATCCGCGAGGCGCTCGGCATCGAGCCGGTGCGCCCGGCCGAACTGGCGAATCTGGAAGCGCAGCCGCAGAAGAAGCACGTCATGAATGCCGACGTCGATGCGGTCAAGCAGTTCATCGTCGAACACGCCCGCTGAGTCTCTACCCGTAGAGACGTTCGCTGACCTGCTGGCGCGGGTGCGGGCCTGCACGGTCTGCGCCGCGAACCTGCCGCATACCCCACATCCCATCCTGCGCGCGTCGCCCACTGCGCGTCTTTTGATCGTTGGCCAAGCGCCTGGCCGACGCGTCCATGAAACCGGCATCCCCTGGAACGATCCTTCCGGCGATCTGTTGCGGCAGTGGCTGGGGATGACGCGCGAAGTTTTCTATGACGAATCGCGCATCGCCATCGTCCCCACCGGCCTATGCTATCCCGGCACGGTAAACGGCAGCGACCTGCCGCCGCGTCCGGAATGCGCGCCGCTGTGGCATCCGCAACTGTGCGCGGCCATGCCCGATATCCGTCTCACCCTGCTGATCGGCGCCTATGCGCAGGCGTATTACCTGGGCCAGCGATGCGGCCGTACGCTGGCCGACACCGTGCGCGCGTGGCGCGATTTCGCACCGGACTATCTACCACTGCCGCATCCCAGCCCGCGCAACCGCGGGTGGCTGAAGCGCAATCCCTGGTTCGACGCGGAGGTGATACCCATGCTGCGCGAACGGGTTGGAACGCTGCTGGCGGCAGGCGATAATGACGCCTCAGATACACAAACTTGAAGAAGTGCTGAATAACTCAATGCCCGTCATTGCGAGCAACGCGAAGCAATCCAGACTTGCCGCGAAATCGACACCCTCTGGATCGCCGCGTCCCGCCACGGCCTACGGCCTCGCGGCTAAAGGCGCTCCTCGCGATGACAAAATTGTTCAGTCCTTCCTTGATAAATCGCAGCTCAGGGAACCCGCATGAAACTCGTCACCTCGCTCACCAGCCCCTACGGCCGCAAGGCCCGCGTCGTACTGCTGGAAAAGAAGCTCCCCTTCCAGCTCCAGGTCGAAAACCCCTGGCTGCCCGACAGCCCCGTTCCCAGCCTCAACCCGCTCGGCAAGGTGCCCGTGCTGGTGCTGGAAGATGGCGTCACCGTCTTCGATTCGCGTGTCATCGTCGAATACCTCGACCCGCTTTCGCCCGTGGCGCACCTCATCCCGAGCGAGCCGAAAAGCCGCATGGTCGTGCGCGGCGTCGAGGCGCTGGCCGACGGCGTGACCGACGCCGCGGTCGCGGTGTACCTGGAACGCAAGCGCGCGCCTGAACTGCGTAGCGCCGAGTGGATGACCCTGCAGGAAAAGACCCTGTTCCGCGGCCTGGAAGCGCTGTCCGAAGCGCTCGGCGAAAAGCCCTGGTATCTCGGCAACAGCATGACGCTCGCCGACATCGCCAGCGGCTGCATGCTCGGCTACCTCGACCTGCGCTTCCCCGAAATCGACTGGCGCAAAGCGCATCCGAACCTGGCGAAACTGTTCGACAAGTTGATGACGCGCGCCTCGTTCAAGGAAACCGTGCCGGTCGTCTGAACGGTCATTGCGAGACGAAGTCGAAGCAATCCAGCCTCGATAGAAGGAATCCATCATGCCCCATGCAGTAGCGACTTTGGCAGGCGGCTGTTTCTGGTGCATCGAAACCGTGTTCAACCGCCTGCGCGGCGTCGAATCCGCCGTCTCCGGCTACATGGGCGGCCACACGGCGAATCCCACCTACAAGGACATCTGCAACGGCGACACCGGCCACGCCGAAATCGTGCAGATCACTTTCGATCCGGACGTGATCAGCTTCCGTGACCTGCTCGATGTTTTCTTCACCCTCCACGACCCGACGCAACTCAACCGCCAGGGCAACGACGTCGGCACGCAATACCGCTCAGCCATCTTCTGGCACACCCCCGAGCAGAAGGCCGAGGCCGAAGCGGTGATCGCCGAACTGAACGCCTTAAAACAATGGGGCGCGCCCATCGTCACCGAAGTCACCGAGGCCACCACCTTCTACCCCGCTGAGGACTACCACCAGCGCTACTTCGAACAGAACCCGCACCAGCCGTATTGCCAGTTCGTGGTGGCGCCCAAGGTGGTGAAAGCGGAAGGGAAGTTTGGCGGGCGGCTCAAGTAGCGATTCTTGAACCGGCCGGCCACCCCCGCACCCCCTCCGCTTCGCGCAATGCATCAAGCCTGATTACCAGCCCCAGCGGTTGCGTTCCATCTGCCGCTTCAATTCCGTTTCTTCTTCCTCGAACGTGCTCGTTATGTCGCTGGGGTGGCAGTCGGGGTCACGTTCCTCACGTGCCGGTGTCGGGTTGTAGGGCTGCCCGGCCGAAGCGCCGTTCCATGCGAAAGGGTTCTTGTACTGGGGTGGGTCTGGCAGGCAATCGTATTTGTAGGATGGCGGCCAACCCGTCTGGTAGGTCATGAAGGAGAGGGTCTTCTCGAATATGAGGGGCTTGCCGGTGGGAGTGGGCGGCAGCGGCGGCATGTTTTGGATTGCCTTCATGGCCAACGCCGAGACCTTGTCCGATGTGGACCACAGTTCCTCCACCTGGGCGAGAGTGCCGTCCGGATTGATGGTGATACGGAAGCGCACCTGTCCCTGATTCACGCCTTCCACGGCCGTTCCCATCATGCTGCGCACCTGCTGGCCCCAGTTGTAACGGTAGCGCTTGCTGTTCTTGAGCGTGTAGGTGGAAGCGAGCTGCCATTCCTCCGCCGTGGGTGCGGGCGGCGCAGCCATCGTGGCCGGTTGCTTCTCGGGCACGGGCGGTGAGGGGGCATCCGGTACGCGAGGGCGTTTCTTTTTCTCCACGCTCGGCATCGGCTTGGCGGGCTGGACAGGTTTCACCTCCGGCACAGTCGCAAGCGTGAGCTTGACCTGCAAGGGTTCCGGGGCGGCGGGTGGCTGCGGCGTCTGAACCACCCATAGCCCCATGCCTGCATGAACTCCCAGCGACAAAGCAAGAGCCAATAGCAAGCGGATACGGACTGCGGGCATGAAATCGTGAGACGAGGCATACAACCGGTCCATCTTGGCACGTCGAGGGCGGGGGGACACTGGTAACTTAGGGCCGGAGAACTGCCATTCGGCTTGGCCATGGTTTCGGTGGCCTTGATGCCTGACTGCCAGCGATGAGGGTCAGCTAGGCTTTGTTGACCAAGAAATAATCGAGCCTGGCCCCTTTAATGCC
>JBGSZD010000131.1:0-8387 GCA_041750575.1 Thiobacillus sp.
GGCGACGTGGTCGCGCCGACCACGCTGCGGGTGCTGCAGAAATACGAACTGCCAGTGCACGTCATCCATGGCAACAACACCGGCGACCTCTACAACATGAGCCGGCTGGCCGCCGAACCCAACAGCGTGGTGCGTTACCACGGGCAAGATGCGGCTTTCACTTTGGCCGACCGCAACCTGTTCCTGGTGCATTACCCACACTATGCGCAGGCACTTGCCTGCACCGGCGACTACGATCTCGTGTGTTGCGGCCACGATCACAAATCCAGCGTCGCGCAGGTCGCCACCGTCAAGGGCGGCCACACCTGGTTGATCAACCCGGGCACCGTCGGCGGCGTCGGTGCGCCGCCCACCTACATCATGGCCGACCTGTCCACCATGGCGTTCGAGATCGTCACGGTTGAGGCGGCGCCGGCGTCGGTGCTGCCGCCCGTTACCCCCCACGTGTAAAGGTTTTGAGAACTTCCTCTTATTCCCGCATAGAAAACTTCGATTGAGATAGCACACTTGCCCGTGGCGGCAGGTACGGCCTTCGGAGTACCATTCCAAGGATTCAATTCCGGGCTAGAAACCCGGCTATTCGGGCGCAAATCCCGGACAATTTCAGAAAACTTTGCATCCATCGGATGGAGGAAACAACAATGACGGAGCATGTTGCGACCAACGAGACCATACTCGTGGTGGGCGGCGGGATTTCCGGCATGACCGCTGCACTCGAAGCGGCCGAAACCGGCAAGAACGTTGTTCTGGTTGAGAAAAATCCCGCACTGGGTGGACGCACCTCCCAGCTGTATCGCTACTTTCCCAAGCTGTGCCACCCCACCTGTGGTCTGGAAATCAACCAGCGCCGCCTGAAGAACAATCCCCGCGTGCGCGTGCTGACGCTGGCCGAAGTAACCGGCATCGAAGGCAGCACCGGCAATTACTCGGTCTCCATCAAGGTCAAGCCGCGTTACGTCAACGAAAACTGCACCGCCTGCGGCGACTGTGAACGCGCGGTCGAGACGATGGTGGATGACCCCTTCAACTACAACCTCGGCCAACACAACGCCGCATTCCTGCCGAACGCGATGGCCTACCCGCAGCGTTACGTGCTCGACCCGGCGATCATCGGTACCGCCGACGCCGACAAGGCCAAGGCAGCGTGCAAGTACGGTGCGGTCGACCTCGACATGAAAGAGGAAACAATCCAGGTCAAGGCCGGCGCGGTGATCTGGGCGACCGGCTGGCAGCCCTACGACGCGAAGAAGATTCAGCCCTACGGCTACGGCCGCTTCAAGAACGTCATCACCAGCGTGGAATTCGAGCGCCTGGCTGACATCCATGGTCCCACCGGCGGCAAGATCCTGCGCCCCTCCGACGGCAAGGAAGCGAAGAACATCGCTTTCATCCAGTGTGCCGGTTCGCGCGACGAGAACCATCTGCGTCACTGCTCGCGCATCTGCTGCATGGCGTCACTGAAGCAGACGCATTACGTGCGCGAGAAATACCCGGAAGACGGCAAGTCGACCATTTACTACATCGACATCCGTGCCATCGACCGTTTCGAGGACTTCTATCAGAAGGTGCAGGCCGATCCCTCGGTGAGCTTCATCAAGTCCAAAGTGGCGAAAGTCACCGAAGACGAGCACGGCAATCCGGTGTGCTGGGGCGTCGATACCGAAGGCTACAAGCGCTACACCACGCCGCACGACTTGGTGGTGCTGGCCGTCGGCATGGAGCCCTCGGTCAAGGGTATCAACATTCCCGGCCACATCGTGGCGGATTCGAGCGGCTTCATCGAAGCCGACCCTGCCAACGGCGCGGTGTTCGGTGCCGGTTGTGCGTCGAACGCGCTCGACGTGAATCGTTCAGTGCAATCGGCCACGGCGGCAGCATTAAGGGCCATTCAAGTGGTCAACAAAGTAGCAAAGGCGGAGGCTTAAACAATGGCTGACATCAAAGTCGCAGCGTATATCTGCAAGGGCTGCGGACTGGGCGAGCGCCTCGACGCAGACGCGCTGGTCAAGATCGCACAGAAGGACGGCAAGGTGCCGATGGCGAAGTCGCACGATTTTCTGTGCAACGCCGACGGCGTGGCGATGATCAGGAACGACATCGCCAACGAGGGCGTCACCCACATCATGATTGGCGCGTGTTCGCGTCGTGCCAAGACCGAGGCCTTCTTCTTCCCTGAAAACGCCGTGGCGCGCGCCAACTTGCGCGAAGGCGTGATTTGGATTCGTCCCGATACCGAAGAAGCCCGCGAAACCACGCAGGAGATGGCGGAAGACTACATCCGCATGGGCTGCGCCGAAGTCAAGGCGATGACCGCGCCCACCGCCAACCCCGCCGCGGGCAGCAGCAAGACGCTGCTGGTTGTGGGTGGCGGCGTGACGGGTATGACCACTGCGATCGAAGCGTCGAAGACCGGTTACTCAGTGGTGCTGGTGGAAAAAACAGGTGCACTCGGCGGCTGGGCAGCCAAGCTCTACAAGCGCGTACCCGTACACGAGCCATTCAAATCGCCCGCCGACACGGGCGTCGGCGAACTGGTGTCGCAGGTGCTGGGCGATAGCAACATCAAGGTGTATCTCAACGCGACGGTTGCCAAGACCGACGGCGCGCCGGGTCGCTTCGTGGTGGACATTGCCACCGAATCGGGCGCAACGCACACCGAAGACATTGGCGCCATCGTGCAGGCGAGTGGTTTCACGCTGTACGACATGAACAAGCTGCCGGAACTCGGTGGCGGCAAGTCGGCCAATGTGGTCGACCAGGCCGGGCTCGAAGCGCTGGCGATTGCGGCGGCATCGGGTGATGGCGTGATTCGTCGCCCATCGGACGGTGCGCCGGTGAAATCGGTGGTGTTCGTGCAATGCGCCGGCCAGCGCGACCCCAGCGGCACGCATCTGGCCTATTGTTCGGGCTACTGCTGCAACACCAGCATCAAGCAGGCGATGTATTTCAAGGATGCGAATCCTTCGGTCGATACCACCATCATCTATACCGACCTGCGCACGCCGGGCAACGGCGAGGACTTCTACCGCAGCGCGCAGGAAAAAGGCGTCATCTTCACCAAGGGTAAAGTTGCCGAAGTGGTGCCCAACGGCGCCACCAGCACGGTGAAATTCCACGATCTGATTCTGGGCGACCAGGACGCCGCGATGTTGGACGTCGACCTCGTCGTGCTGGCGACGGGTCAGGTGGCGAACTCGGGCATCAACATCGATGCCCCGGCCGTTGCAGCGGAAGAGGGCGCGGTTGAAATCAAGCCAATTTCCATCCTCAACCTGACCTACCGTCAGGGCAAGGATGTACCGCAACTGAAACAGGGTTTCACCGACTCGCACTTCATCTGTTTCCCCTATGAAACCCGTCGTACCGGCATCTACACCGCCGGCCCGGTGCGCCGCCCGATGGACATCGCGCAGGCGCGCGAGGACGCCACCGGCGCTGCGCTGAAAGCGATCCAGGCGCTGGAAAACGCCGAACTGGGGCGCGCGGCGCATCCGCGTTCGGGCGACTTGTCCTTCCCCAAAGTGCGTCTGGAAGGCTGCACCCAGTGCAAACGCTGCACGGTGGAGTGCCCGTTCGGCGCCATCGACGAAGACGAAAAGCGCTTCCCGGTGTTCAACGAATCGCGCTGCCGCCGCTGCGGCACCTGCATGGGCGCCTGCCCGGTGCGCGTGATCTCGTTCGAGAACTACTCGGTCAACTCGGTCGGTGCGCAGATCAAGGCCGTCGATATCCCCGACGAGTTCTCCGAAAAGCCGCGCATCCTGATTCTGGCCTGCGAGAACGACGCCTATCCGGCACTCGACATGGCGGGGATGAGCCGCAACGAGTATTCGGCCTTCGTGCGCATCATTCCGATCCGCTGCCTGGGTTCAGTCAACACCATCTGGATCACCGACGCATTGAACGCCGGCTACGACGGCGTGATGTTGATGGGCTGCAAATCCGGCGACGAATACCAGTGCCACTTCGTCAAAGGTTCGGAGTTGGGCCGCGTGCGCATGTCGAAGATCGACGACACGCTGAAAACGCTGAACCTGGAATCGGAGCGCGTGCGCGATCTCGAAGTCGCGATTACCGACATCGAGCGGGTGCCCGAGATGATCAACAAGTATGCCGCCGAGCTGGTTGCCGTAGGCCCCAGCCCGTTCAAAGGCTTCTAACAGGAGATCCACCATGAGCGCAAACACGGCATTGGCGGAGAAATACCGCAACAACTTCCTGAAGGAAATCGAAGAACAGGTCGAGATGGGTGACTGGGTCAAGATGTGCATGCAATGCGGCGTCTGCTCCGGTTCCTGCCCGACCAATTTCCAGAGCGCGTGGGAACACCCGCCGCAGGAACTCTTCATGATGATTCGCGCCGGCAAGCGCGAAGAAGTGCTGACCTCCACTTCGATGTGGAACTGCACCTCCTGCTACAACTGCATCGTGCGCTGCCCGCGCAAGCTGCCGATCACCCACATCATGCATGGCATCGCCGAGTACGCGCATCGCATCGGCATGGCGCCGAAGATGCAGGCCACCCGTTTTTTCAGCGGCCTGTTCTGGAAAAACTGCACAAACAAGGGACGCGTCAACGAACTCAAGCTGTCGATGGGCCTGTACTTCAAGGACGGCTTCGTTCAGGGCATCAAGAACGGCATGGCCATGCAGGCGGTTGCGCTGGGTCTGGTCAAGGCCAAGCGGCTGAATGTGATGGAATTATTCGGCGGCCACAAGTGCCAGGACCAGAAAGGAATCCAGGCGATGCTGAAAAAAGCCTACGAAATCGAGCGCAGCCGCAAGGCCGCCAAGATGGCTGGCTGAGGAGAACTATATGGCCAAACATGAATACGCGTTTTACCCCGGTTGCTCGTCGCAGAAAGGCGCTTCCGCCTCCAACTACCTGACCTCGGTCGAGTCGATGTGCAAGACGCTGGACGTCAAGCTCACCGAAATCCCCGACTGGAACTGCTGCGGCGCGTCCATCGGCTACGCTGAAGCCGGCGAGCTGCCGCGCCACGTGATGAATGCGCGCAACTTCGCGCTGTCTGAGAAGAACCTGCCGGGCCAGGAAATCGTCGCTACCTGCGCCGCCTGCTGGCTGGGCGCGCGCGAGACCCGCGAGCGGCTCACGCATTCCGACACGCTGATGGCCGACACCCGCGAGGCGCTGAAGGAAGCCGGTCTCACCATCAACGAAATGCCCAACATTCGCCACATGGTCGAAGTGCTGATCGAAGACCTGGGTTTCGACGAGATGAAGAAGCATGTCGTGCGACCGCTCGAAGGCGTCAAGATCGCGGGCTACGTCGGCTGCCAGACCAACCGCCCGTTCGGCGTGGACGGCGAATCGTTCGAGAACCCGCAGTACCTCGACAAAATGGTCGAAATGGTCGGCGCCCAATCCATCCCCGAGTACGAGCAGAAAGTCACCTGTTGCGGCGGCGCGCTGGCGTTCTCCGAACCCGAAAAGGCACAGGCGCAGATCAAGGACATCGTCGAATCCGCGTATGACCATGGCGCCGAGATGATCGTTACGCCGTGCCCGCTGTGCCAGGCCAACGTCGAGATCTATCAGGGCCAGATCAACAAGACCTACGGCACCAAGTTCAACATTCCGGTGATGTATTACAGCCAATTGATGGTCGTCGCCTACGGCGGCAGCGCCAAGGAGGCCGCATTGAACGGCCAGGTCATCAAGGCGCGCAGACTGGAAGAGATCGCCGCCAAGCCGGTCAAGCGCTGAGCTGTTTTTACGTCGTGCATCAAACAGGGGCCGCGTGCCCCTGTTTTTTTGCGTGCATGGAATTCACCTGCCTGCTGGAACAGACACCCGCAATCCAGCGAGTCTCGGAAACAAACCCTCACAGCCCGTCAATCACGTAGCGATCCCGCCCCGCCCTTTTGCCTTCGTAAAGCGCCACGTCGGAACGCTTGATCGCACTGGCCAGATTTTCCAGTTCGCCAACCTGCGCCAGCCCGACGGTGACCGTTAGCGAGATGGGTTGGCCCCCCGCAATCGGAATGGGCGTTATGCGTACGGTCGTCACGAGGCGGTGCGCCGACATCTCGGCCTCGTCGGCAGAATTGCATTGCATCAGCATGAGAAACTCCTCGCCGCCATAACGGTACAGCGGTTCGTTGCCACGCTGGTTACGTTTCAACGTGTCGGCCAAGTGGCACAGCACCATATCGCCCACCGGATGGCCATGGCTATCGTTGATGCGCTTGAAATGGTCGACATCGATCATCACCACATACAGCAGGCTGCGATTGCGCTTGGCATCCCTTTGGTAGAGCGTGAAGTCGTACTCGATGCCGTAGCGCAATGGCAAGCCGGTGAGCGGGTCATGCCGCATCGCGCTGGAGAGCGTGAGCGTCTTGAAGCGCGCCAGCAGACTCAGCAGTTCGGTCTGGGCTTGCTCGAAGGCGGCCAGATCGGCGTGCTGCCCCAGCCGGTCGCTCAATACGTCAGAACAGATCGAGCGAATTGCCTCGTGCATGGCGTGGTGTACCGTTTCGACACGCTGCGTGGCCTGGATATCGAGCGTTTCGAAATGCGTCCGCTTCGACATGAACCAAGCCCCGAACCGGCAGAGCGTGTGCGCCATGGGAGCGAGCACATCCTCCCCCGGCGACGTCCGCAACACGGCACAGCGCAGGATTCGGCGCGCCCAGTCCATATGGGCCTCAACCGCCGCATCCAGTTCGGCAATCAATACATCGGTTTCGTGAGTCAGGTCTGTCATCGTCATTATTCCGCCCCGCAACTAAACGGATTCTTATATCTTAAATATAGACCAGGATCGGAGCGTTGCGTTGCCCATTCGGCGGCAGACTATCCTTGCTTTCGATACTTGGCGGTATCCTTGCGCTTTGTCCCAAACGCACACGACCATGAAAAAAGCCCAAGACCTCAATCAGCTGATCGACCTGGTCCACGAAGCCGTCTACGAAGTCGACGAACTGCGCGCCTGCCTCGAACACGACGACGACGAAGCCGCCACCTACACCCCGTTTCTCGACGATCTGGACAAGATGCTGCGCGACCTGCATGAATCGATGGCGTCCGGGAAATACGCGGGCGTGGGGAAGGGCGAGGATCTGGCTTTCATGCCACTGTTCAAGAAACACGAGCGCAATATTCCGTTCCGCGAACTGCTGCGCACGATCAATGCGACGCATCGCGAGGGGTTTGAGGCCTGATATCGTGTAGGGTGCAAGTAAGCGAAGCGGTGCATGGTTGTTGACGACTTGACGGCTTTCAACCACGGCCTCCCCTTGCGGGTGCATTGCACCGGTGACATGCGGCGCTAAACGAGCTGAATGGCGCTTTATACAGCGTCTTTAGGATCAACATACAAGGCATCGCATCCCCCCATCCTTGGAGGACCTATGGACCTAGTTCATTGCATCTACTGCAGCGCTTCCACGAAGAACGTCTTCAGTTCGGCAGACCTCGCGACACTGTTGCTGAGTGTCGAGAGAAGAACTCGAAGGCAGGGCTCACGGGCATGCTCCTGTATAACGACGGGACCTTCTTTCAAGTGCTCGAGGGTGATCGACCGGTCGTCGAGGCCCTCCTTGAGAAGCTGACAAAGGACAAGCGGCACGAGCGTGTCACAAAGATCATTCTGGAATCGATCGAAGAGCGCGCGTTCGCGCAGTGGACGATGGGTTACTCCAAGATAAGCAAAGAGCAGCTCGCAGCCATCCCAGGGCTTAACGACTTTTTCGGACAAGGGCGCTCATACATGGAGCTTGGCGAAGGCAGAGCCAAGACATTGCTCAACGCGTTCAAGCAAGGTGCTTGGCGCCTCTCGCTATATTGAACCGTGAGTGCGCCGGATGCTTGTACGACGCCAAATCTTCTCTATGGACTTTCCCCACTTCAAGCAAAATCCAACTAGCATCTGGTGAAACCGGACGTTGTTATTAGCTCGTTATTCCGCCCGCAATGCCTCCACCGGATTCAACCGTGCCGCCCGCATCGCAGGCACCACGCCCGCAGCCAGCCCGATCAGTACCGACACCACCAGCGCGCCGAGCGCGTAATCCCACGGCGTATTGACCGGCAGGCTGTGAACGGTGGTTTTCAGCAGCCAGGCGATGCCGGCGCCGATGGCGAGGCCGCCGAGTCCACCGAGGGTGGACAGCACGGTCGATTCCATCAGAAACAGCGTGCGGATGCGTGCCCGCGTGGCGCCCAACGCGGTGAGCAGGCCGATTTCGGCGACGCGTTCGGCGACCGCGATATGCATCAGCGTGACCATGCCGACCGCGCCGACCAGCAGTGAAATGCCGCCGAGTGCGGCAACGGCGAAGGTGAGCACGTCCAGCACGGTGCCGAGGGTTTCGAGCATCTGCTGCTGCGGCGTTACGGTGAAATCCTCGCGGCCGTGGCG
>JBGSZD010000132.1:0-3526 GCA_041750575.1 Thiobacillus sp.
TGAAGGCGCTGGCGCTCGAGCGGCGGGCGACGCTGGAGATCGTGGCCACCGATACCTACGGCCGCAAGGTGGGGCGGCTTCAAGTCGATGCGCTACCGATCAATATGGAACTGGTGCGGCGTGGTTATGCTTGGTCATCGACGCGCTACCGGCGCAACGCCGAATTAATGGATGCGCAGCGCGAGGCGCGCCGCGCCCGTCGCGGCTTGTGGCAGGACGCCGAGCCGACGCCGCCCTGGGTATGGCGGCGGACGCAGCTGTTGGCTTACTGAGCTAGTTTGTGCGCAGCGTGCCGTCCGGCAGCGCGACCTGGCATTCATGGAAAATCCGCGCCGTGCAGCTGCGGCAGATCTCGCTGTCGAGACGCGGGTAGATCGACTGAATCGCCTCGCCCTTGTGGTCGAAAATGTTTTCACGCCCGACCTCTTCGGCCTGCCCGCCGCGATTCAGCATGCCGTAAAAACTGGGCTGCACGCCCACCAGATACAGGCCCCCACCGAGTTTGCGGCGCCGGACGGCTTCCTTGGAGAGCATTTCGGCGCCGGCCAGATCGATGAAGTTGATGGCGCGCGAAAAAAGCATCAGGTGTTTTTTCTGCGGGTCGGCCTCGTCGACATTGCGCAACTGCTGTTGCACATGTTCCACCGCGCCGAAGAAGACCGAGCCTTCCACGCGCAGCATGGCCATTTGCGGACAGGATGGCGCATCCGAACCCGCCCGGACGAATTTGCGCCGCGGGTCGTCCATCTCGGATTTGAGCGGGGCGAGTTCGCGGATGGAGGGCTGCGAGGTGCGATACAGGTAGAAGATCAGCGACACCAGGATGCCGAGGAAAATGCCTTTTTCCAGATCGACCAGGGTGCCGAAAAAGGTGATGGCCAGCACAATGCGTTCGCGCTGGTGGCGCTTGATGATTTCGCCGATGTGGTGAAAGTCGATCAGGCTCCACGCCACGATGAACAGGATCGCGGCCATCGACGGTACCGGCAGATACGCGGCGAGCGGCGCCACCAGCAACATGATCAAGAGCAGGAATACCGCCGACAGCGCGGCGGCGAGCGGTGTCTTCGCGCCCGAGGCGAAGTTGACGCCGCTGCGGTTGAACGAGCCGCTCGACGCGTAGCCGGAGAAGAAACTGCCGGCGAGGTTGGACAGGCCCTGGCCGACGAATTCCTGGTTGCTGTCGATGCGCTGGTCGGACTTGATCGCGACCGAGCGCGCGATGGCGACGGCTTCGGTCAGCGCCAGGATGGCGATGATCATCGCGGGGAATATGGTTTGCTTGATCGCCACCAGCGAGAAATCCGGCAGCGACAAGGGCGGGAACGACGCTACCAGTGCGCCGACCGTGCGGATGCCGGTTTCGTCCACGCCGTATTGCGCATTGAACCAGGCTGCCGCCAGACTGCCCACCACCATGGCGACGATCATGTACGGCAGCTTGGACAGAAAACGTTTGGCGAGGATGCCCGACACCAGCGTGATCGCGCTGACCGCAAGCACCCATGGCTGGATGTCCATGATGTGCGTGCCGAAGTGGATCAGCACCTCGTGAAAGTGCGCGCCGCGCGGAATGTCCAGCCCGAAGAAATTCTTGATCTGGCTTGACGCGATGAGAATGGCCGCGCCGGCGGTGAAGCCGATGATGACCGTGTGCGAGATGAAATTGACCAGCCCGCCCAGCCGCGCCAGCCCCATCGCCAGCTGGATCAGTCCGGTGAGGAAGGTGAGCGTGAGCACCAGGCCGATGAACTGCGCACTGCCGGGTTCGGCGAGCGGACTGATCGAGGCGAACACCACGATGGAAATCGCCGTCGTCGGGCCCGACACCAGATGCCAGCTCGAGCCCCACAACGCAGCGACAATCGCGGGCACCATCGCCGCGTAAAGGCCGTATTCCGGCGGCAGGCCGGCGATGATGGCGAAAGCCACGCCTTGCGGCAGCACGATCATCGCGCCGGTGAGCGCGGCGATGGCATCGGACTTGAACGTGTGCGGCGTGACGGTCGGCCACCAGCGCAGGAAGGGCAGCAGCCGGTACAGCCAGAGCGGGCAGGCCTTCAGATCGATCACGCGAACTCCAGAAGCATATTAGTAGATAACGTTATAACTCGTTGTCGTTAAAGGAAAAATTGCCTGACCGACCCGCCCCGGGCGGCGCATCCGGTTTTATAATCGAACGCAAGCCCCGCATCAGACAGGGTCCCAACGACAACTCAACCAAAGAGAGAGCGAGGAAGATGAAACTCACCACGACGACGCTGTGCGCGTCCGTGCTGATGGCGTTGGCCGTGCCGGTTCAGGCGGCAGGCGACCCCAAGGCCGGACAACTCAAAACCTCAATGTGTGCCGGTTGTCATGGCATCCCCGGCTGGCGAACCGCGTATCCCAGCGTGTACAGCGTACCCAAACTCGGCGGACAGCACGCGGATTATATCGTGGCGGCGCTCAAGGCCTATAAATCCGGCGAGCGCGATCATCCCAGCATGAAGGGGATCGCGGGCAGCCTGTCCGAACGGGACATGGAAGATCTCGCCGCGTATTACGAATCGTCGTATAGCGGCCCCGCCAACTGACCGAGGTGATGATCATGAAAACCACCCTGTTCCTCCTCGTCCCTGTCGCGTTGGCATTCTCGCTGCCGGTTCATGCCGCGGGCAACGCCGAAGCGGGTAAGGCCAAGTCCACCGCCTGCGCCGCCTGTCACGGTGCCGATGGCAACAGCACGGTGCCGTCCTTCCCCAGACTGGCGGGCCAGAATCGCGATTACCTGTATCACTCGCTGAAGGATTACAAGGCGGGCAAGCGCAAGAATCCGATCATGGCGGGCCAGGTACAGAATCTGTCCGATGCCGACATGCTCGATCTGGCGATGTATTTTTCCAAACAAAAAGGCTTGCAGTTGAAGTACTGAGTTTCGCACGTAAGCAAAAAACGGGAGCAACTGCTCCCGTTTTTTTATGCGTATGCAATCGGTCCTCGCGTATCCGTCAGAGCGCGCAGGCGCGGTTGCGCCCCGCCTGTTTGGCGGCATACAGCGCCTGGTCGGCGGCGCTGACCAGCGCATCGATGTCGGCCGTGCTAGCCAGACGGGTGGCCACGCCGATACTGGCAGTGATGCTTTTTTGCACGTTCCCGATGGCAATCCGGCTGGTTGCAAGTGTAGTGCGCAAACGCTCCGCCGATTGCAGGGCGGCCTGGAGATCGGTATTGGGGCAAATGACCAGAAATTCCTCGCCGCCGATGCGGCAGATGCTGTCGCCCCGACGCGCCGATGCGCGCAGGGTGCTGGCGGCTTCGCGCAGCACGATATCACCCGCCGCATGGCCATAGGTGTCGTTGACGTGCTTGAAATGGTCGAGATCGATCACCATCACGGAAAGGGGCAGATTGGAGCGCTCGGCGGCACTCCAGGTTTGCTGGAGCTGATCCATGGCCGAGCGGCGGTTGGGCAGGCCGGTCAGCAGATCGGTCAGTGCGGCGTTCGCCAGCCGGCGGTTGGCCACCGCCAGTTCGGCGGCGATCT
>JBGSZD010000133.1:0-6371 GCA_041750575.1 Thiobacillus sp.
GCGTCCCAGCCGGGATCCAGCGTGAGGCGGCTTTCGATATCCAGCCCGAACAAGCCGCTCATGGACAACCAGAGCGCGGCCAGGCCGATCAATACCCAGGGATGACGGTTAGCCAGTCGGGCCAGAAAGGAAAGAATTTGACGTCTCCCGAATCATTATTTGATGCGCAGTTATTTTTTGAGCTGCATCCGGCGTTCGGCTTCGCGGGCCACCGCATCCATGCGCACTCGGATTTCGCCCTGCACGTAGTCGTCCGTCAGCAGGGGTGGCGGCGGAATGGCCGGTACGACGTGCGCGCGGTAACCGACTTTCACCGGAGCGCGATCGCCGCTGATGATCCATTCGCCACGCATAGAAGTGACCCAGCCGGAAACCGAGCGGAAACCGATGCGTGCATAGGGGCGCTCGTCGACCGCGAGGATGACGTGATCCGGTATGACCAGCGCCAGCATGCCGCCATCGCCTTTTTGTTCCACCAGTTTCCTTGGTGCATTCGGTGCCGAGATCACGCGCGACATCGTCATGCCCGGCACGAAACTCGCCAGCCGGTTGTAATCGGTCAGTGTTTCCCACACCACGTTTGCATCCGCATTCACCACCGTGGCGGCCTGAATGCTGACACCCGTCAGACCGATATCCGTGATCACGCGTGTCTGCCCCGCGGACGCCGACAGGGGCAGTACTGCGAACAGCATCAGCAGGTATCTGAACATGACCTTCTCTCTTGCGAGGCTCTGCGGCCCCATAGATCGAATGTACACCTCTTGCCGTTCGAGTGCTTATTCCGTTTATGGCCAAACTGTACTGATCGGGAGGAAATATCCAGGGCGGATGGAAGGCGATCGATCGGTACGTGGAACGTACAAGTCATAAAAAAAGGGGCGCAAGCTGCGCCCCTTTTCATACTGCGGGTGAGGTGTTTACAGCGACTTCTCGCAGTAGTACCAGTCTTTGCACTCGTAGCCTTCGCTCATGCGCTTCTCGGCCGCATCGACATCCTGCGGCGTCGGCACGATAACCTTCTGGCCCGGCTGCCAGCCTTCCGGCGTGGCGACCTTGTTCTTGTCCGAGGTCTGCAGCGCGGTGACCAGGCGCAGGAACTCGGGGATCGAACGGCCGTTGGTCATTGGGTAGTACACCATGGCACGCAGGATGCCTTTGTCATCGATGATGAAAGTCGCGCGCACTGCCGACGTGTCGGCCGCACCCGGGTGGATCATGCCGTAGTCGTTGGCGACTTTCATCGACAGGTCTTCGATGATCGGGAAGGGAATCTCCACCCCGAATTTCTCCTTGATGTTGCGCACCCAGGCGACGTGCGAGTAATAGCTGTCGATCGACAGACCGAGCAGGTCGCAATTGAGTTTCTGGAACTCGGGGTGATGCTTGGCGAAGGCGATGAACTCGGTGGTGCATACCGGCGTGAAGTCGGCGGGGTGGGAGAACAGCACCAGCCATCGGCCCTTGTAGTCGGCCAGTTTCTTCATGCCGTGGGTGGTCTTGGCTTCGAAGTCGGGGGCCGGGGCGTTGATCTGGGGCAGGGCGCGGCAGGGTGTGGATTCAGACATTTCAGTTCCTTTCGTCGGATGGAGTTGTTAATTAGCATTTGCTAATGCATAGTACTTTACGACTATGACATGGATGTGTGAAATGGATAGTTCCGATGGGCGACATTGAGATGCTCAATCATGCGAAATCGGCTCACACCATCGCCCACATGCGCATCAGGTTGTGATAACAGCTGGTCAGCCGCACGGCGGTGTCGGTTTCGCCGTGCTCGCCGCGCAGCGCGATGATGCTCATGTCCAGTTCATGCAACAGCTCGCGGTGCTGCGGCTCGCGCACCATGCTTTCCAGCCAGGTAAAACACGCCAATCGTGCGCCGCGCGTCACCGGCTCGACGCGGTGCACGCTGTACGAGGGATAGAGAATCAGGTGGCCCGCCGGCAGCTTCACCGCGCGGCCGCCCATCCCATCCTCGATGATGAGTTCACCGCCATCGTAATCCGACGGGTTGTTGAGGAAGAGCGTGAACGACATGTCGGTGCGCACGTGCTGCGCACTCGCCGGATGGGTGCGGATGGCATTGTCGACGTGGTTGCCGAAGGCATTCGCCTCATCGCCGTAGCGGTTGAACAGCGGCGGGTAAATACGCTTGGGCAGGGCGGCGCTGAAGAAGGCCGGGTTCTTGGACAAGGCTTCCAGCACGATGGCGCGCAGCTGCTGCGCCACCGGGCTGGCCTCCGGCAATTGCAGGTTGTTCTTCACCGTGGCGGCCTGCGAGCCGGCAGTGACGCGGCCGTCGGTCCAGTCGGCCTGTTTCAGCAGCGCATCGCAGCGGGCGAGCGTGGCGGCGTCCAGCACGTTGGGGATGTGCAGCAACATGGGTGTCTCCTGACAGGGATGTGACGCCGCGTGAGCAGCATCACATCCCTGCCAATGAATTGGCAGGGAAAAGCGGGCTTAGAACTTCAGCTCGCCGGTGAGGATGAACTGGCGTCCGGTGCCCGGCACGGTGAACGGGCCGTTGTCGTAGATCGCGTCGTAGTACACCTTGTCGAACACGTTCTTGACGTTCAGCCGAACGGCCCAGGCTTTTTGTTCGTAAGCCGCCATGGCGTCCCAGCGGTCATACGCGGGCGCCGTGTTGGGATGGAACTCGGTGCTGCCCGGCAGGGTGGGGATGGCACCGGCGCCGCTCGGGTTGTAGCCGAAGCGTTTGCCTTTGACCTCGACGCCGCCGCCGACCTTCCAGCCGCCGCCGAGCTTGTAGGTGCTCCACAGGTTGAAGGTATAGGGTGGCGTGTTGCGCGGGCGCTGTCCGATGTAACCCAAGTTGCCCTTGGTGATTACGCCGGTGGTGGCGTTGACGTTCTCGGCGGTGTCGAGGATTTCGGCATCCATCAGCGCGAGACCGGCGAACACTTCCCAGTTGGGCGACAGGCGGCCGGCGGCTTCGAATTCGAGGCCGTCGGTGCGACGCTTCTTGGTCAGGATCGCGGCGGTCGATTCGAGGTCGCTGCTGCGTTCCCAGTGCTTGATCGCACGATACAGCGCGGTACGGAAAGTCAGGTCGCCGTCGAGGAACATCCACTTTGCACCCAGTTCGTAGACCTGGCTGGTTTCCGGCGGCTGCGGCACCACGGTCAACTGATACAGGTCGGCGGTGGGGCTGAACGAATCGCTGTAACCGAAATAGTAGTGCGCTGTTTCGGTGGGTTGATACGACAGCGCGGCGCGATAGCTCCACTCGCCGTATTCCAGTTGCGGCGAGGTAGCGCTGGAGTATTCCGCATCCATTTCGTCGCGCCGCACGCCCAGCGTGGCCTTCCAGAATGGCATGAACTCGACCGTGTCCTGGATGAAAAGCGAGTAGGAATCGCCGGTGAAGTTGTTGATCCCCCCGTGCCCTCGACATACGGCTGGAAGTTCGGCGGATTGACTGCGGTGGTGCCGCCGAGGTTGAGCAGTCCCGCGCGGTGACTGTCTTCATGCAGGTATTCGACGCCGGTGACCAGTTCATGCTTCATGCCCCATGCACGGAAGCGGGTGTTGAAGTCGGATTGCAGGGTGAGCGTTTCGTAATCGGCCGAACGGGTAGGACCCGCATTGGCACTCGCCCCGTTCAGGCCGTTACTGCCGGGAGCATCGGTTGCGCTCGGCGTGCGCGCCCAGTAGCTGCGCTCGTAGTCGCCGTAGCGGACCGTGGTGCGCAGTTCGCTTTTCGGCGAGAAGCGGTGCGTCCAGGTGCCGGTGGTGACGTTGACGTCGCTCTCGTCGAAGTTGCGATCGATGCCCCAGAAGGTATCCGGCGAGAAATTGGTATTCGGTGCGCGCGTGGCGTTGTCGAACGAGAAGCCATAGTCGGGAATGTCGCGGTTGAGCATGGTGACATGCGAGAAGGTGAACTCGTTGTCGGTTTGCATGCCGAGCGACAGGCCGATCTGCGCGCCGCCGCGATCGATTTCCGGCTCGGCGCCGGTGGTGGGATTGGAGCGCCAGCTGCCTTCGTCGCGTTTCATCAGGTTCACGCGCACGGCGCTGTTTTCGCCCAGGCGCTTGTTGAGGTCGGCGGTGATTTCGGTGTAGTCCTCGGTGCCGACGCTGCCGGTGAGCTTGTAGGCGTCGGCGCGCTTGGGCGTCTTGGAGACGAGGTTGATGACGCCGCCGGCCTGGCCGCGGCCGAACAGCATCGAGGCGGAACCGCGCAGCACGTCGACCTGTTCCAGGAAGAAGGTTTCGCGGTTGTATTGCGCGGTGTCGCGGATGCCGTCGAGATAGAGATCGCCAAAGGTGTAGAAACCGCGCAGCATCATGTTGTCGCCGGCACGGCCGCCCTCGGCAGCGTTGAAAGTGAGGCCCGACACGTTGCGCAGCGCCTCGCGCAGGCTGCCCACCTGCTGCTCTTCCATCAGCTGGTGGGTGACGGTGGTGATCGCCTGCGGGATGTCCTGCGGATCCTGTTTTGTCTTGCCGACGCGGGTTTCGGTGGCCTGGTAGCCGTTGTTTACCGCCATCGGATCGGCGGTGTCTTCCACCTTCACGGTGGGCAGGGTGGTTTCAGGCGCGGTTTGCGCCAATGCAGCGGGCGCCAGCATCATGAAGGCCAGCGAAGCCGCGGCGGGCGCGGCGGATGTCGGTTGAATGCGCATCAACAACTGGCGCAGAATGCCCGAAGGCGGGTGCGGTCGTACGTGGGACATGGTTTTGCTCTCCTGATTAAAAATCGACTGGCTGGCAGAGCAAAACGCTTGGCTGGCTGGCGGTTGTGAAAAAGTTTTCCGCATGAATACGCGGTTATTTCGGTGTGGAAATTCCCGATCAGCGCGCGTCCTTCGGATCGGTGACAAAACCCAATTTGGTCAAGCCGGCGCGCGCGGCGTCGGCCATGATCTGGGCGACATGCTTGTAGGCCAGCTCGCCGTCGGCGCGGATGTGGATTTCCGGCTGCGGCAGCTGCGTCGCGGCCAGGTTCATCTTCGCCTGCCACGCAGTGGCGTCGATGGCTTCGGCGTTCCAGTACACCGAGCCGTCGGCCTTGATCGAGAGATTGATTGTCTCCGGCTTGGTCTCGTTCGGCTGGCTGGACGCCACCGGCAGATCGACCTTCACCGCGTGCGTCATCAGCGGCGCGGTGATGATGAAGATGACCAGCAGCACCAGCATCACGTCGATCAGCGGAATCATGTTGATTTCCGCGTAGTCGGCGTCGCCGGCGTCGTTCATGAGTCCGCCGAAAGCCATCACGCGCTCCTTGCGACGGGTGCGCTGTACACGCGCGCCTCGTCTTTGTCGACGCGGGTGTTGTTGCGCACGCCAGTGGACATGAAGGCGAACAGGTCATGCGCGAAGCCGTCGACATCCGACAGCATCTGGCGCTTGGCGCGGTTGAAGAAGTTGTAGGCAAGCACGGCGGGGATGGCGACCGCGAGACCCAGCGCGGTCATGATCAGCGCCTCGCCCACCGGGCCTGCAACCTGGTCGAGGCTGCCCGAGCCGGACATGCCGATGTTGACCAGCGCGTGATAGATGCCCCACACCGTGCCGAACAGGCCGACAAAGGGTGCTGACGAGGCAATGGAGGCGAGCATGGTATGGCCGTATTCCAGGCGCGCGGTGTCCTGGTTGATGGCGCGGCGCAGCGCACGCGTCAGGAATTCGTCCTCCGAACCCGACTCGACCAGACGCTGGCCGGTCTTGTTGCGATATTGCTCGGCCGCCTTGAGTCCGTGATGGGTGAGATGCGAAAACGGATCGTTGATGCCGTGGTTCTGCAGGTAGTCGGCGACCGATGCCAGGCCGGGCGCGTCCCAGAAACGCGCGAGAAAACCCTGCGCGTGCTTTTTCATGCGCCAGTTGGCAATACTCTTGGACACGATGAGATACCAGGTGATCACCGACATCGCCAGCAGCACGATGAGCAGAAAATGGGCGAGGCCGTCGGCCTGGGCGATGAAGTGGGCGAAGCCCAACGAGGCTTGGGTTGTAGAGGTTTCCATGACTTAACTCCTGAGGGTGAACTGAATCGGCACGATGACCCACGCGGCCACCGGCTTGCCGGACTGGCGAGCCGGCTCGAATTTCCAGCTCAACTGCACGGTTTTCATCGCCGATTCGTCGAGCCGTGCATAACCGCTGCTCTTGGCAATTTCCAGCCGCGCGACGCTGCCGTCCGGATTGACCAAAATGTTGAGACGCACCACGCCTTCCTCGCCGAGACGCTTGGACAGCGACGGGTAGGTCGGCTTGGGATTGTTCAGATAATCCGCCGGGCGAGGTGGTGTCGGCGGCGGCGGAGGGGGCGCGGGTTTGGGTGCCTCCGCCACCACCGGCGGCGGCAGCACTTCGGGCACCGGCTCTGGCACCGGTAC
>JBGSZD010000134.1:0-6620 GCA_041750575.1 Thiobacillus sp.
CCGGCGCGCTCGGCGGCCTGCTGTTCGCCGCGTTTGCCAAAGCGGCGGCCTACGTCCAGCAAATCGGCCATGGCTACAGCGGCTCGTGGATCGCCTCGGCGCTCGCCACCGCCCTGCTGCTTAAGTTCTACTCCCTCACCGTGGTCGGCCACATCGGCCTGATGGGCCGCTATTTTTCGCACGACTCGCGCGAATGGTGGTCGCGCCTCGGCGGCTGGATACTGCTTGCCTCGCTGGTGTGGGCCGCCCTGTTCACCATTGTCTACATCGCGCCCGCCTTCTTCCGCTGGGCCAACCAGGCCTTCGTTACCGCTGGAGGCATGGCCTGGGCACTGTCGACCGTGGCCGGCGTGCTGATGGGGCGCGGCGTGAAGACTTCCGCCGACACCCGCGCAACCTGGCGCGACCGCGCCGCCCAGATCGTGCCCTATGTCTTCATCGTCGGCCTGCTCGGCCTGCTGTCGCTGGGCCTGCACAAACTGCTGATGCTGCCGGTGTTTTGCCAAGCATGCATGCCTCACGCCACCACACCTGATGCTTTCCTGAATGTGATTTATCAGGAAGCGCCCAACTTCCAGCACCCCGGGGTTCTCTGGACTGCGCTGTTGTGCTTGGGCAGCCTGGCCGTCGCCGCCGCGCTGGCCTCGCGCTTCGACGTCAACCTGTTCTCGATCTATCACTTCTACCGCCAGCGTCTGGTCCGCTGCTACCTCGGCGCATCGCGCTGCAAGCTGCGCATCCCGCATCCTTTCACCGGCTTCGACCCGCGCGACGACCTCAAACTAGCCAGCCTGTGCGACGCGCCGCTCGGCAAGCCGCAATGCCAGCGCCCCTATCCCATATTCAACACCGCGATGAACCTGGTCGCCGGCAAGCAGCTCGCCTGGCAGCAACGTCGCGCCGCCGCGTTCGCCTTCACGCCGATGGCCACCGGCTACAGCTTCACTCTTCCCGACGAAAAGGGCCTGCTGCTCAGTCATTACCGCCCCACTTCGCAGTACATGGAAGGTGTGTGGATGGGCT
Source organism: Thiobacillus sp. (assembly GCA_041750575.1). Lineage (GTDB taxonomy): Bacteria > Pseudomonadota > Gammaproteobacteria > Burkholderiales > Thiobacillaceae > Thiobacillus. The sequence goes on from JBGSZD010000134.1 coordinate 1,024, forward strand.
CGGCGATGGCGATTTCCGGCGCCGCCGCCTCGCCCAACATGGGCTATCACAGCTCGCCCGCGCTGACCTTCCTGATGACCGTGTTCAACGTCCGTCTTGGTCACTGGAGCCCGAATCCGGCAAACGACAAGGTCTGGACGCTGCACGATCCGCCCTTCGGCGGCAGCTATCTGCTGAGCGAACTGTTCGGCCTGACCCGGTACACCTCGAAATTCGTCTATTTGTCCGACGGCGGCCATTTCGAAAACCTCGGACTCTACGAATTGGTGCGCCGGCGCTGCGCCTGCATGGTCGTCATCGATGCGGGACAGGATGGCAACAGTCAGTTCGAGGATCTCGGCAACGCTATCCGCAAGTGCTACGCCGACTTCGGCGTGGTCATCGACGTCTGCGCGAAAGATCTGGAAAACGGCTATTCCGCGGTTGGCCGCGTGACTTATCCCGACGCCCCCGACGCCTATCTGATCTACATCAAGCCGCGCCTCGTCGGCACCGAGCCGGCCGACCTGCTCAATTACCAATGCACCCACCCCGGCTTTCCGCACGAGTCGACCGCCGACCAGTGGTTCGAAGAATCGCAGTTCGAAAGCTATCGCAAGCTCGGGCACTACATCGGTAAGGCCGTGTTCCATGCGGCGCTGATCGAGGCGACCCAGCGTCAGGAAATGGCCGGCGAAAGCGGTCCGATCCTGCCGTGGCTATGCGAAATCCTGCGCGAGCGACGCGATGAAGCCGCTTGAAAGCGCCCTATTGTTGACTAAGGTTCAGGGCAGTCTGTCCTGAACACAGGAGAGCACTATGAAGACATCGACCTGGCTAGGACTCTTCAGCGTTTCTACCCTCGTCGCGCTGGCATGGTTCACCCACCAACCGGAAAGCGCGCGCGCAACCCTTCCACCCATAAATGACGCAGTACAAAGTGCGCCTGCCGCACCCGAACCCGATCCGGTCTCGTCTTACTCTGACGCCGGCTTCCACGAAGGCGAAGCGGGCCTGTCGCCGTCGGCGCGTGCCGGGCGCGAAATCTGGTTCAAGGCCACCGCGGGCAACGCACGCTTCCACACTTACACTTTCCAGCAGCGTGTCACTGCGCTGATCGACTGGTTTGGCGTGCTGCGCAGCCATGCGCGCGACACCCGCTTCAAGACCTGGGGGCTAATCAACGATCCGGGCTGCTGCAAGCCAGGCTCGGAAGGCTGCCCGGCGAAAAGCTACGAAGAAACCTACGGCTTCGACTGGTGCCCCGGCGACCAGGAATTGCTGAAGTTCGTCGGCAAGTCCGGTTACCGCGATCCGGCCTGCGATTTCAAGGACGCCAGCGTCGACGCCAGCGACCCCGAAGGCCACCAGAAAGGCCGCGAGGACAGCTGCAACCTCGCTTTCGGCACGTCCACCGGCGCGCTCGGCTTCCGCAAATTTCCCAACCCGCGTTTCGACCCGGTGACATGGAAGCAGGTCAACGGCAGCCACGGCACCTGGGAAGGCTACAACCGCAAACTGTCGAACGACCCGGCGCGCGCCGACGCCAAGGTGCGCAAACTCGCCGACGCCTCGATCGAGCCACCGTTCCTGATCGGCACCGCGTGCGGCGCGTGTCACATCGCCTTCAATCCGGCCAAACCGCCGCTCGATCCTGAGCATCCGAAGTGGGAAAACCTCTCCGGGCTGGTCGGCAACCAGTACATCCGCGTTTCAGAAGTGCTGATTTCAGGCATGCCGCACAACGATCTGCTGTGGCAGATCTTCGCCCACGCGCGTCCCGGCACGTCCGATACGTCGGCGATCCCCAACGACCAGGTCAACAACGCCGGCACCATCAATGCGCTCATCAACACCGCGCAACGGCCCACCTTCGCCGGTGAGAAGGTCAACCGCTGGCGCAAGGCTGCCGCCTGCCCGACCGGTGCAAAAGAATCCGCCTGCTGGTGCGAACCCGGCAAGCCAGGCAAGTGCTGGGAAAAATCGATCAAGACCGAAACCGTCCACCACATCCTCAAGGGTGGCGGTGATTCGATCGGCGCGCTCGGTGCGATCCAGCGCGTGTACTTCAACATCGGATCGTGTTCGGAACAGTGCTGGGTCAACCACCTCACCGACCTGCGCCAGCTCGATCCGCAGGCGCGCAACTTCGGCCAGACGCCGTTCGACATCGGCCAGTGCCGACGCGACTGCCCCAACTTCCGCGCCATCGAAGACCGGCTGGCCAACCTGCTCGACTTCTTCCTGACCGCGCCCGAAGGCCAGGCGCGCGACCTGCGCGAAGCGCGCGAAAATCAGCGCCAGGCAACCTACGCCGAGACCGATCTGGTGCGCGATCTCGAACACAACTTCGGCAAGGGCGCGATCTCGCGCGGCCAGCAGGTGTTCGTCGCCAACTGCGCGCGCTGCCATTCCAGCGGCAAGCCGCCGTTCGAGGCGGTCGACTTCCGCGCCATCGACAGCAAGAGCGGCCTGCGCGCCGACTGGCTGGGCAACGACGTACCGACACCGGTCACCGAAGTCGGCACCTACCGCTGCCGCTCGCTGCACTCCAATCACCTGCGCGGCCACGTCTGGGAGCAGTTCGCCGACGAAGATTACCACGCGCGCAAGACCGTCTCCGGCCTCCTCGAACCGCATGACGGCGGCCGCGGCTATTACCGCAACGTCTCGCTGGTCAACCTGTGGGCCCACGCGCCCTTCCTGCACAACAACGCGGTCGGCCCCGAGCTGTGCGGCTGGGGCGGCGACAAGGCCAACGCCTACGAGCTCTATCGCTCCAGTTACGTCGACACGACGAAGCCGGGCAACCCGCCACTGGCGAAGGACAAGCAGCCGGCGTGCTGGAAATACGATCCCTCGGTCGATGGCCGCTTCAAGCTCTACGTTGCGTCGATGAACGATCTGCTGAATCCGGCCAGGCGCATACCGAAGGCGACCAAGGTCGACGAGGACATCGTGCTCGACATCGGCCCGCGCATCTTCGACGGCAAGGAGGAAAAACGTCTGGTCGGCTTCACCGTGCGCGTGCCGGCGGGCGCCACCGCGGGCAACGTCGGCAATTTCCGCCACAAGGATTTCATCGTCGACCTGATACGCGCCAAGCTGAAGCCCGCCGAACTCGAAGCGCGGCTCGCCACCGTACTGCCCGCCACCGAAGCGAAGCAACTCGCCGCGGAAATGCAGGCCATCGGCAAGGCCATCGTCTCCGATCCCGACCGGCTGGTCGACGTGGTGAAGGAAGCGCGCGCCCGCACGCCCGCGCTGTGGCAGGTGTATTCGTCATGCAGCGCCGAGATCGAAAACGACGGCCACCGCTTCGGCGAAGACTTGAGCGACGCCGACAAGAACGCGCTGATCGCGTTTCTGGCCACGCTGTAAGGGAGAACGCACATGAACGCACGCACCCTGCTCCTCGCCGCCCTGATGATCGCGCCCTTGTCCTGCTGCGAAAAAATCAGCGGCCTGTTCGGCGGCAAGCCTGACATCGCCTTCGCGCCCTACGGCGACGACTACGCCAGCAAGCCCGATTTCGCCCAGGTCGAATACGAACACCCGATTCCCTTGAAGGCACTCGTCAAGATCACGCCCAAATATCTCGCCGGTCTCAATCAGGAAGAGCTCGACCAGCTCTACGCGCGGCTTGGCTCCGGGCCGATGCCGGACGGCCCGTTCGACGGCGAAATCGTCTTTCCGCGCGGCAGCTCGGGCAAGCTACGCGCCGCCGAAATCATCGGCGGGCTCAAAGGCCTTGGCGTCAACTTCAAGGGCAAGATGCTGGAAACCGCGGGCGAAGCCTTGTGGAAGGGCAAGGTGTTCTACCGCAACGAAAAAGTGCTGCGCAACCGCATCCAGGATCTCGCCGTGCTGCGCCCCGTCATCGGCCCCGGCGACATTCCGAAAATCGACGTCGACGGCAAGGACGCCTGGCTGCTGTTCCCCGCCAAGCTCTATTGCGGCCAAAGCCTGATCGACTCGCGACGCGAATCCATCATCATCGACTACGCCTTCACCGACGAAATCCGCGGCTACCGCGAGAAGCCCGACTTCCTCGCCGGCCGGCGCGGCCTCAAGGTACGCGATGAAATCCGCATGGTGCGGCCCGGCCTTTACCTCGGCCGCGCCTACATGGACCACGCCTTCATCCTCAACTTCGTGCTCTACAGCAAGGATCTCGACAAGGCCGGCCGCGCCGAATTCGAAACCGGCCAGATCAAGGACGATTGCTGGAGCGGCACGCAGAAACGGGTGCTGGCGTCCAGCTAGCATCATGAACCCGAGCTGGCTCGCGCTCATGTTTAGCTTCATCCTCCCACTCCCGGCAAGCGCGCAGGGCGATCTGCCGCCCGTCGGACGTTCGCGCTTCGACCATCTGATTGGCAGCGCGCCCGTGCCCTACCCGTTCTCACGGCTGGTGAAGCAGATCAATGCGCAGATGCAGCCCGACCCTGGCGGCCAGCCGCCGCTGAAAATCACGCTGATACCGCTGGGGCGTTCGCTGCAGCGCGATGCCGGCGCACCCGATTTCTTTCACTTTCCGCGCGTGGTCGCCGCCGCCGATGGCACCAACAAACCAGGCGTACTGCCGCTAAAAGATCGCCTCTTCCTCGGCTATCACGAGAAGGGCGAGGTCGTCGAAGTCATCAGCTACAACGACGTCGCCGGCCGCTTCGAATTCCAGATCGTGCGCGATTATCAGCAAGGCAAGACGCCGCAGGTTTTCTACGCGCGGCGCAGCCTGTGCCTCGCCTGCCACCAGAATGCCGCGCCGATGTTTGCCCGCCCGCTGTGGGACGAAACCCCGGCCAATCCCGAAATCGCCAAACGCCTGCGTCAATCGCGGCGCGACTTCTACGACGTCAAACTCACCGGCACCGACATCGCCTATTTCATAGACACGGCGACCGACCGCGCCAATCTGTTCTCGGTCTGGCAAACGCTGTGGCAGCAGGGTTGCGGCGCGGGCGACACCGGCGACCGCTGCCGCAGGGATGCCTTCGCCGCCGCACTCGACTACGCCCGCTTCGGCAAGTTGCCCGCGCCGGACAGCCTCGCCACGCTCGATCGCAACTGGAAAGTTGTCTGGCCGCAGGGACTGACCATCCCCAATCCCGACCTGCTCAACCGCGACCCGTTCGCCGCGCTGCCCGATCCGGCCAGCGATCCCCTGCTGCTGCGGCCTCCGCTGGAAATCTGGAAAGCGCCGGACAAGACCGCCTTCATCGTCGGCCTCGCCGGCATGCTCGACCCCGTTGCCGTCCGGCAGCTGGCAAAACGCGATTTGAACGCTGCGCTCGACACGCTGCGCGCGCGCGGCGCGCTGGCCGCTCGGCCATTCGGTCAAGTGCAACTCGACGCCCTGTCGACCGAACTCGGTCTGCCGCGCAAAACCGCCATCGCCGTACTTCCCCCAGCCCGCGTCGAATCCCGCCCGGTGGAGGACAGCCGCTTCCGCACCAATTGCGGGGTTTGCCACGACAGCGCCGCGAACGAGCCGCCGAATTTCCTGCATGGCGATGCGGCCAGCGTCGACGCCCGCCTCGACCATTGCGCCGAACGCATTTTTTATCGCCTCAGCATGGCGAAAATGGCCGAAGCGCGGCGCGGCAAATCGCCCA
>JBGSZD010000135.1:0-2045 GCA_041750575.1 Thiobacillus sp.
ATGACATCGCCCAACTCGTTGAGAATCGCGCCCAGCTTCGACTGCTGGCCGAACTCGCGCGCGAGCATGCCGTCGATGGCATTCAGCCCCATGCGCAGCAGCAGGATCAGCGGCAGCAGCAACAGCGGCCAGGTCTCAAAGGGTTTCCACGCGATCAGCCCGCCGCCAATCAACGACAACACGACAGCAGCCATCGTCACCTGATTCGCCGTCACCCCGCGCGCGGCAAGGCTGGCGACCAGCGGGCGCAGCAGCGCCTGGAAGCGGGGTTTCAAGTCATAGACGGAGGCCACGATGGTTTCCCTGAGCAGTTTATGGTTTTGCGCGATTGTAGACGCTGAGGGCTTATCGACAATATCCCGTAAAATACGGCTTTTGCAGCACCGCCCCGCCATGAATTCCCGCCTCCGCGAAATCCCCTACAACTACACCTCGTTTTCCGACCGCGAGATCGTCATCCGCCTGCTGGGCGCCGACGCGTGGGCCGTGCTCAACACACTGCGCGGCGAACGCAAGACGGGGCGCTCGGCGCGCATGCTGTTCGAGGTGCTGGGCGACATCTGGGTGGTGCGGCGCAATCCCTATCTGGAAGACGATCTGCTCGCCAACCCCAAGCGGCGACACATGCTGGTGGACGCCTTGCGGCACCGGCTTCACGAAATCGAAGTTCGCCGGCAAGGCAACGAACTGGTGGGCCAACTGCTCGCCGCCGCCGAGCGCGCGGTGCGCGACTTCGAGGCCTGGTTCGCTGACACCGCCGATCTGCGCACGCGCATCCAGCGCCGTCTGGCCGGCGTAACCCGCAAGGACAACATCGCCTTCGACGGTCTCGCCCGCGTGTCGCACGTGACCGACGCCACCGACTGGCGCGTCGAATATCCCTTCGTGGTGCTGACGCCGGACAGCGAGGCCGAGATGGCGGCGCTGATCGCCGGGCTGATCGATGTTGGGCTCACCGTGATTCCGCGCGGCGGCGGCACCGGCTACACCGGCGGCGCGGTGCCGCTCACCGACCGCGCCGCAGTCATCAACACCGAAAAGCTCGAAACGATGAGCGCGGTGGAAATGCGGCACCTGCCCGGCGTGGAATTCGAGGTCCCCACCATCCACTGCGGTGCCGGCGTCGTCACCAAGCGGGTGATGGAAGCGGCGGACGCCGCCGGACTGGTTTTCGCGGTCGACCCGACTTCGGCGGATGCCTCGACCATCGGCGGCAACGTGTCGATGAACGCCGGTGGCAAGAAAGCCGTGCTGTGGGGCACCGCGCTGGACAACCTGGCGTCGTGGCGCATGGTCACGCCGGATGCCGAATGGATCGAAGTCAGCCGCCTCGACCACAATCGCGGCAAGATTCACGACGTACCCTCGGCCACCTTTGAGATCCGCCATTTTGCCGCCGATGGCAAAACCCCCAAAGGCTCACCGGAAATCCTGATCATTCCCGGCAGCCGCTTCCGCAAGACCGGACTCGGCAAGGACGTCACCGACAAATTCCTCGCAGGACTCCCCGGCATCCAGAAGGAAGGCTGCGATGGGCTGATCACCTCGGCACGCTTCATCCTGCACCGGCTCCCTGCCCACACCCGCACGGTTTGCCTGGAGTTCTTCGGCCATGCATCGGAAGCCACACCGGCGATCGTCGAGATCAAGGATTACTGCGACGCGCATGCCGATGTCCTGCTGGCCGGACTGGAGCACCTCGACGCGCGCTATGTCAAGGCGGTGGGCTATGCCACCAAGGCGCCGCGTACCACCCGCCCGAACATGGTGCTGCTGATCGACGTGGTGTCGGACAACGCAACCGCGGTGGGCGAAGCCGCCTCGCAGATCGTGCGCATCGCCAATGCGCGGGGAGGCGAAGGTTTCATCGCGGTATCGGCCGAGGCGCGCAAGAAATTCTGGCTCGATCGCGCCCGCACCGCCGCCATCGCTGCACACACCAACGCCTTCAAGATCAACGAGGACGTGGTGATTCCGTTGCCCCGCCTGGGCGATTACACCGACGGCATCGAACGCATCAACATCGAACTGTCGATTGCCAACAA
>JBGSZD010000136.1:0-2857 GCA_041750575.1 Thiobacillus sp.
ACGGTCACATGGAACCCATCGTCATCGGCGCGCACTCGAACATCCAGGACGGCGTGGTCATCCACTCCAAGGCCGGCGGACGCGTCGAGATCGGCGAATACACCTCGATCGCCCATCGCTCCATCGTGCACGGCCCGTGCACGGTGGGCAGCCGCGTGTTCATCGGCTTCAATTCCGTGCTGTTCAACTGCACGGTCGGCGAAGGCTCGGTGGTGCGCCACAACTCGGTGGTGGAAGGTTGCAGCGTGCCGGACGGCTTCTACATCCCATCCACCTGCAACATCCACTCGGACGAAGACCTGGCGCGCATCGAACCGGTGACGCCCGATGTGACCGGCTTCTCGGAAAGCGTGGCGCAGGCGAACCACGAACTGGTCAGGGGCTACAAGCGCATCCGCAACGAGTTCTGAGCGCAGAGCAGATTGCGAGGTTTATTTCCGTTGCTGAGAGAATGTGGTTCGACAGGCTCACCACGAACGGAGCAACGGTTAACCCAGTGGCGCCACACCAGCAACCCGCTCGCAGCCCGTTCGCCCTGAGCTCGTCGAAGGGCATTCAGCTCTTCTCCACCTCGTATCGTTTCAGCTTGCGCCATAGCGATACACGGTCGATGCCGAGCATCTGCGCGGCGAGGGTCTGGTTGCCACCGGCTTCCTGCAGCACCCAGGCGATGTAGTCCTGCTCCTGTTTCTCCAGCGTGGGGATGCGCCCGGCTTTCTTGCGGAAGGTGCGGATGGAGAGTTCGCGCAGGTCGTCGGGAAGGTGGGCGGGATCGATGCGGTGGCCATTGGAGAGCGCCACGCCGCGCTCGAGGATGTTCTCCAGTTCGCGCACGTTGCCGGGAAAGTCGTAGGCACGCAGCAGGTCGAGGGCGTCGGGAGCCAGTTCGCCGACGGTCTTGCCCATCAGCGCCGCGTGCTTCGCCAGAAAATGATGCGCGAGCAGCGGCACGTCGTCCCGGCGCGCGGAGAGCGCGGGGATGTGCAGGTTGACGACGTTGAGGCGGAAGTAGAGATCCTGGCGAAAGCCGCCCTGCCTGACCATGTCCTGCACGTCGCGATTGGTGGCGGCGATGAAGCGCACATCGATTTTCATCGGCGTGGTCGCGCCCAGCGGCAACACCTCCTTTTCCTGGATGACGCGCAGCAGCTTGACCTGCATGGCGGGCGACATTTCGGTGATCTCGTCGAGGAAAAGCGTGCCGCCGCTGGCGGCTTCCAGCAGGCCTTTCTTGTCGGCATGGGCGCCGGTGAAGGCGCCCCTGATATGGCCGAACAGTTCGTTGGCCAGCAGTTCCTCGTTGAAGGCACCGCAGTTCACCGCCACGAAGGGTCCGGATTCGCGCCGGCTGTGATGGTGCAGATAACGCGCGAAGAGTTCCTTGCCGGTACCGGATTCGCCGGTGATGAGGATGTTGCAGTCGGTGGGCGCGACCTGTCGCGCCATGTCCAGCAGATGCTGCATGCGGGAATCCTGGGTAAGGATGTTCACCTTGCCCTGCTGGCTTTCCACCTGTTCCATGAGGCTGCGGCTTTCCCGCCGGAGGCGAATTTTTTCCAGCGCCCCGGCCACCGCCTCGCGCACCTCATCCTGCCGACAGGGCTTGGCGAGGTAGTGATAGGCCCCCTGTTTCATCGCCTCGACGGCGGACGCCAGGGTGGCGTGGCCGGTGATCAGGATGACTTCGGTGTCGGGATGACTTTCGCGGCAGCGCTTGAGAAGTTGCATGCCGTCCACCTTATCCATCCGCAACTCGCTGAGCACCACATCGAAGGACTGTTTGTCGAGCAGGGCCTGGGCATTGCCGCCGCTCTGGGTGGCGGAAACCGTGTAGCCCGCCTTCCTCATCAGCTGTTCCAGATTTTTCAGGGCGACCTTGTCGTCGTCCACGATCAGAAGCTTGCCGCCAGTCATGTATCCCCCGTCACTCGTGTGCATGGCGCCACGAATTCTCGTGTACGTTGCTTAATGCAATATAGGCATGCCAATTGCAACAATTAAGAAAAATAGCATTTAACCCAGATTTAACAAAGCGCTGATATCAACGCCGGACGGTCAATTTGCCCGCACGCCATCAAAACGTTGCGTAATGCAATGTCTGAAGAGTGCTCAAAATTCGGCCTTTCACAATTTACCCTGACTATTCATAAGCTTGTCTGGGCCAGCACGGTTGGCATGCTTGCTGCATTAAGTGTGCGTCCACATAGCGCGCCTCCAGGCAATGACCCACCCCGGCAAACAACGCACCGTACTGCTCGCCGTCCGCGAAGGGCATGTGGATCCGCGTCTGCTGACTTCCGCGCTGGCGCTTTGCCGCCGCCTCGAAGCCGACATGGAAATCCAGGTCATCGCCAGCGGTGCCGCGACGCCGTCCGAGATGGAGACTTTTCTGGGCTCGCTGCGCGAGGCCGGTTTGCCGTTCAGTCTGGAGGTGAAGCCCAGCCTGCGCCGCCGCGATCTGGTGGACTACGCCAACGCCCATGAACACATTGCGGCGGTGGTGATCGACTCCCGCGAAGGCTGGGAAACGCTGGCGCAGGATCGCAGCAGCGACCCGTGGAAACGCCTGGCGTGCCCGTTGGTAACCGCCGCCGCATCCGACAAGAAATCGCATTGAAACCGTACCGCATCTAACCGACACAGACCGCCATGCCTGCCTCCCTGAAAAAATTCTTCCCCTTCCTGCGCTGGTTCCCGCTCAAGGGCGACGCGCTCAGAGCCGACTTCATGGCCGGCATCACCGTGGCGCTGGTGCTGATTCCGCAATCGATGGCCTACGCGCAACTGGCCGGGATGCCTGCCTACTACGGTCTGTATGCCGCCTTCCTGCCGGTGGCGGTGGCGGCAATGTGGGGCA
>JBGSZD010000137.1:0-4499 GCA_041750575.1 Thiobacillus sp.
CATCGACACGCCGGCCATGCCGGTGACGTCCTTCAGCATTTCCTGCAGCTCGAACATGCTGGCGAGGAAGCCCTGGCCCGTCTCGTCCGGGCTGGCGGGATGCCGCGCCAGGAACTGCGGCAACATCGCCAGCGAATTGCACGCGCGCGGGTTGTACTTCATGGTGCACGAACCGAGCGGGTAGAACTGCGTGTCGATGGAGAAGTTCAACTGGCTCAAGCGCGTGTAGTGGCGGACTACGTCGAGTTCGGATACTTCCGGCAGCGTAGGTGCGTTCTTGCGTTTGAGTGCGGCGGGCAAGTCGTCGAGGTTGCCACCGTTAGTAGGCAATTGGGCGGTGGCGGTGCGGCCGGGACGGGAATGGTCGAATATCAGCATGTTTTTCAGGGGTCAGGATTCAGGATTCAGGAGCCAGGAAAAACCGGAATCGAAGAGGGGCGGCGGAGCCGCACCAACCCTGAATCCTGACCCCTGATCCCTTATTTCAAAGCAGCCAATGCCACGTCGTAATTCGGTTCCTGCTTGATCTCGGGAACGAGCTCGGCGTGCAGCACCTTGTTGGCCTCATCCAGCACCACCACCGCGCGTGCGGTCACGCCGGCGAGCGGGCCGCTGGTGATGGCGACGCCGTAGGCTTTCATGAATTCGCCGCCGCGCATCGTGGACAGCGTGGTCACGTTCGGTGCCTCGGCACCACAGAAGCGATTCTGCGCGAACGGCAGATCAGCAGAGATGACGATTACGGCGAGTTTGTCCGAGGCCGCGTCGTTGAATTTCTTGGTCGAGGTTGCGCACACCGGGGTGTCGATACTGGGTACGATGTTGAGAATCTTCTTCTTGCCGGCGAAGCCGGCCAGTGATACGTCGGCCAGATCCTTGTTGACCAGTTTGAAATCTGGCGCGGTGTCGCCGACCTTGGGGAAGGTTCCGGAAACGTCGATGGGATTGCCGCCGAGGGTGACTGCCATGATTACTCTCCTGTGGTTGGGGTGGGACTGCCTGTCAACTTTTGTATGCGCACGGTGGCGCTTCGCGGCGTTTGGACAGGATACGTTCCAATTGTTGCGCGTAGAGGTCAAGATCGGCGGCCGTTTTGGTTTCGGTGACGCACACCAGAATCGCCTGCCCGAGCTCGGGATACCAGCCGGAAATATCCAACCCGCCGAGGATGCCCTGCGCGCGTAGCGCGCGCAGCACGTCTTTGGCGTTGTCGTTGAGTTTCAGTACCACTTCATGAAAAAAGGGGCTGGCGAAGGCGCGCGTAACATGGGGATTCGCGGCGAGTTTGTCAGCCAGCAGCATGGTATTGGCGTGGCTGTTGGAGGCAACCTTTGCCAATCCCTGTGGCCCCAACAGCGCCATGTATTGGGTGGCAGCCGTAACGACCAGCCCCTGGTTGGTGCAGATGTTGGAGGTGGCCTTGGAGCGGCGGATGTGCTGCTCGCGCGCTTGCAAAGTCAGGGTAAAACCGGGCTTGCCGTCGAGATCGACGGTGCGGCCGACGATGCGCCCCGGCATCTGCCGCACGAAGTCCTGGCGGCAGCACATGACGCCGAAGTAGGGTCCGCCCGAGGCCATCGGCGCGCCGAGCGGCTGGCCTTCGCCGACCGCGATGTCGGCACCCTTCGTCCCCCACTTGCCGGGGGCTTCCAGCACCGCCAGCGTGGTGGGATTGACCAGACCGATAGCGAGCGCGCCCTTGTCATGTGCCCAGTCGGTCAGCGCGTGGACGTCTTCCAGCACGCCGAAGAAGTTGGGCTGCGGGATGACGAGGCCGGCGAAGGCGCCGAGGTCGGCCGGCAGCACGGTCTGGCCGGTGGCGGCGTCGTAGTCGAGCTCGACCAGTTCGATGCCCTGATTCTTCACCGTGGTGTTGACCACGCGGCGGTAGATCGGGTGTACCGTCTTCGGCACCAACACGCGGCGCGAGGTTTTATGAGACCTGACCGCCATCAGCACTGCCTCTGCCAATGCAGAAGCGCCGTCGTAGAGCGACGCGTTCGACACGTCGAGCCCCGTCAGCCGGGTCATCATGGTCTGGTATTCGTAGATCAGTTGCAGCGTGCCCTGGCTCGCTTCGGCCTGATACGGCGTGTAGGCCGAATAGAACTCGCCGCGCGTGGTGATCTGCCAGATCGCCGCCGGGATGTGGTGCTCGTACACCCCCGCGCCGATGAAATTGGACCAGAAGCCGTCAGCTGATGCACGTTCCTGCATCAGGCGCGCCACCGCCATCTCGGGCAGGCCGTCTGGCACGTCCTTCAGCTTGCCGGTTTTCAGCGCGGGCGGGATTTCGTCGAACAGGTCCTCGATGCTGGCGGCGCCGATAGCGCTGAGCATGGTGGAGACGTCTTCTTCGGTGTGGGGGATGAAGGGCATGGCTAAAACCTTGTTATCCGCGAAGGGCGCGAAGGATCACGAAGAAAATCAAAAATAAAACTCACGGTTTCCGGGTTTTGCTTCGCGTCATTCGCGGACAAAAAATTAATGAGCTTCCGACTCGACCAGCTTCTGGTACGCCGCCGCATCCAGCAGGCCGGCGACATCGCCCGGATTGGCTGGCTTGATCTTGAACATCCACGCGGCGTAGGCGTCCTTGTTCACCGCTTCGGGGCTGGATTCGACGTCGCCATTGGCGGCGATGACTTCACCGGCGACCGGGGCGTAGACGTCGGACGCGGCCTTGACCGATTCGACCACCGCGCACTCCTCGCCCTTGGCGAGCGCGCGGCCGGTGGCGGGGTTCTCGATGAACACCATGTCGCCGAGCAGGTCCTGCGCGTGGTGGGTGATGCCCACGGTCAGCGTGCCGTCGGCTTCGACGCGCACCCATTCGTGGCTGGGGGTGTATTTGAGGTCTGCGGGGATGCTCATGTTTGCTCCTTGGTTTTAGGATATCCGCGAAGAACGCGAAGAAAATCAAAAGCGACTGGGGTTTTACTTCGCGTTTCTTCGCGTTCTTCGCGGATAAAAAATCAGATCATTATTTTGCCGTTGCGCACGAACGGATATTTCACCACTTTGGCTTTCAGCTTCTTGTCGCGTATCTCGACTTCGACTTCCTCGCCCGGGGCAATGCCGAGCGGGATGCGAGCGAGCGCGATGGATTGCTGCATCGTAGGCGAAAACGTGCCGGAGGTGATTTCGCCGGCGCCGTTTTTCGTGATGACTTTCTGGTGACTACGCAGTACACCCTTGTCGAGCAGCAGCAGGCCGGCGAGCTGTTTTGTCACTTCACTCTTTTCCAGTGCGGTGCGGCCGACGAAGTCGCGTTCCGTCTTCAGGTCAACCGTCCATGCCAGTCCGGATTCGAGCGGGCTGGTGGTTTCATCCATGTCCTGGCCGTAGAGGTTCATGCCGGCTTCCAACCGCAGCGTGTCGCGTGCGCCGAGGCCGATCGGCTTGCCACCGGCTTCCATCAGCGCTTTCCAGAAGAAGGGGGCGGATTTCGCCAGCACCATGACTTCGAAGCCGTCCTCGCCGGTGTAGCCGGTGCGGGCGATGAACATCTCGCCCATGGCGGCAGCGTTGAACGGCTTGAGATGGGCGGTGATCTGATCGACGCCGGGCAGGGCCTCGTTCAAGGCTTGCGTGGCATTCGGACCCTGGATCGCGATCATCGCCAGATCGCGGCGCGGAGTGAGCGTCAAACCCATATTCCAATCAGCGTTGCACTTTTCCATCCAGGCAAGGTCCTTTTCCGCGGTGCCGGCGTTGACTACCAGGCGGAACCAGGATTCGTCCATGAAATAGATGATGAGGTCGTCGATGACCCCGCCAGCCTCGTTCAGCATGCACGAGTAGAGCGCCTTGCCCGACACTTGCAGCTTGTCGACATTGTTGGCCACCAGCCGGCGCAGGAAAGTGCGCACATTGGCGCCTTTGATGTCGAGCGGCAGCATGTGCGAGACGTCGAACAGGCCGCAACCGGAGCGTACGGTGTGGTGTTCCTCGATCTGCGAGCCGTAATTCACCGGCATGTCCCAGCCGCCGAAATCGACCATTTTGGCGCCGAGTTCGCGGTGCAAAGCATTGAGCGGAGTTTGTTTAAGCATGGGACACCAAAAATAAAAAGGGTGGGGCGCGAATTCGCTCCACCCCTCTGTCCTTGGTACCTGAGAGATTACGGCCGGCTGATCTAACTAAACCAGCGGCCGCTGCCCCTTCGGTGGTGATCGTGCGATCACGCTCTCCAGAGTATTCCGAGTGTTGCGGTCCTTTTGCCTGAGCGATTCCGGGTGGGTTACGCCTTCGGCGGCATGCGGTGCATGCGCTCTCCCGCAACGGGAGCACGCACTATACCGAAGAAGCTCCGGGCAGACCAGTCTTGCGCGTTATCCGCAGCGGATCAATAGCTGAGTTTCAAGTCGAAGCCCATGGGTGCGAGGTCGCGCACGGTCAGCGGCAGGCTCAAGGGCTGCTCGCTGCCGGGCGGGATGCCTTCGGCGATGCGCTGGGGGTCGCCGAGATATTCGCTGGGAGCAAAGCTGCGCCGCGCC
>JBGSZD010000138.1:0-3647 GCA_041750575.1 Thiobacillus sp.
GCATCCAGGTCGGCCACATAGGGCGTGACGCCCAGCGCACGCAATTCGGCAACGCGTTCGGGGCGGCGGATCAGCCCGACGAACTCGGCCTGGCCGGCGTAAGACCGCACCAGCCGCTCGGCGACATCGCCGAATCCCACGATCAAGATTTTTTTCATAGCCGTTTGCCTGTAACCGCCCGCGCGTAACCCTAGACCCGCAAGGGTGAAAACCCTGCCTGTCCGGGCGATAATCCGCATTGTTCGTCACTGCATTTTAAGCGCACATCATGCCGCATCAGGTCACCATCCAGCCCAGCGGGCACCAGTTCACCGTCAACGAAGACGAAACCCTGCTCGACGCCGCGCTGCGCGAAGGGTTCGCTTTGCCTTATGGTTGTCGCAACGGCGCCTGTGGCGCGTGCAAGGGCAAAGTGCTGGCGGGCCAGCTCGACTACGGAACGCATTCGCCCACGGCGTTGAAGGACGAGGAAAAAACCCAGGGGCGCGCGCTGTTCTGTCGGGCCAAGCCGCTGTCGGACATGGTCATCGAAGCCAAGGAAATCGGTGCCGCCAAGGACATTGTGGTGAAGACGCTGCCGTGCCGGGTGGAGCAACTGGAAAAGCGCGCCGACGACGTCATTGTGGTGAAGATCAAGCTGCCGGCCAACGAGCGCCTGCAATTCCTCGCCGGACAATACATCGATTTCCAGCTGAAGGACGGCCGCGCACGCAGCTACTCGCTCGCCAACCCGCCGCACGACGATGCGCTGCTGGAACTGCACATCCGCCACGTGCCGGGCGGCCTGTTCACCGACCAGGTGTTTTCCACGCTGAAAGCGCGCGACATCCTGCGGCTGAAAGGCCCGCTCGGCAGTTTCTTCATCCGCGAGGATTCCGACAAGCCGATGATCTTCATCGCCGGCGGCACCGGCTTCGCGCCGATCAAGGGCATGCTCGAACACGCCTTCGCCGAGCATACCGACCGCGAATTGATCCTGTACTGGGGCGTGCGCTCGCTGAAGGATTTGTATATGGCCGAGCTGCCTCGGCAGTGGCTGGCCGAGCGTCCCAACTTCAGCTTCATTCCGGTGTTGTCCAACCCGGAACCGGGCGACCAGTGGCAGGGCCGCACCGGCTTCGTCCACGACGCCGTGCTGGCCGACTTCGCCGACCTGTCGGGCTATCAGGTCTACGCTTGCGGCGCGCCGATCATGGTCGACAGCGCGCGCGATGCATTCACGCAAAAACGCGGGCTGCCCGAGGACGCATTCTTCGCGGATTCCTTCGTTTATGCGGCAGATGCGGAAACCGCGCCTGTCGCCTAGTCGCGCAACGACGCTTCGAGCCGCTCGATATCGTCCAGCAGAGCGGAAAAGCGCTGACCGAATTCAGTGAGCCGATATTCGACGCGCGGCGGCGATTCAGGGTAGACGGTCTTGTCGAGGATGCCGTAGCGACTGAGTTTTTTCAGCCGTTCGTTGAGGACCTTCGCGGTGAGCCCTTCGACCGCGTGTTCCATCGCGCCCGGGCGATGGACACCGTCGCGCACCAGAGCAAGCACACGCAGCGACCACTTGCAGCCGACGATGCTTTCCATCATTTCCGCCACACTCGGCCTGGCGTCGGCGGATGAAATTTTCTTTCGCTCTGCAATCATCAAGATGAACCGTTTGGTGCGTGACTGACCGTTTGGTGCCCGCTATCGCGGGGCGGGTCGCGCGCCTATCTTTGCAGCTCCCGTCATTCGATACAAGGAGTCTGTCATGAACCTTCACCGCTTGTTCCCTTTCGTCGCTCTGGTGCTAAGCGTATCAACGTCTGCTCGCGCCGACGACGTACCGTACCCCGCCGGTTACCGTACTTGGACACATGTGAAAAGCATGGTGATCCAATCCGGCCACCCACTGCACGCAAGCTTCGGCGGCATGCATCATCTGTATGCCAACGCGAAGGCAATGGAGGGCTACAAGTCCGGACAATTCAAGAACGGCAGCGTGATTATTTTCGATCTGCTCGAGGCCGATGCCGCCGGCAATGCCATCGCGGAAGGCAAACGCAAGGTCGTCGGCGTGATGCACCGCGACACGAAAAAATACGCCTCCACCGGCGGCTGGGGATTCGAAGGCTTCGCCGCGGGCGATCCTGCCCAGCGCGCGGTGGGCGCGAACGCGAAAGCAGCCTGCTTCGACTGTCACGCGCCGCAAAAGAACACGAGCTACGTGTTCAGCTCATGGCGGGAATGAAACGCTTGGACGCGGCCTGTGACGATCAGACGCGTGGCGTGGCTTGCCGCCCACTTACAGTTCGCCCTTGGCCCCCGCCTGCATGATGCTCACCAGCGACTGCCGCACTTCCTCGATGCGATTTTTCAGCGCTTGCGACAGGCGCTGTTCCTTCGCCACCGCATCGACGTTGACGTCCATCATCACCAGCCAGCCCTGGCCATTGGCATCCTCGATCAGCGCGATGCGACACGGCATGTAGACCGAGAAATCCAGGTTCAGGTCGATCAGGTCCTTGGCGGTCACCGCGTCGCAGAACTGGAAAATGGTGACGGTGCGCTGCGCTTGGTCGGTCATCGCCTCGACTTGTTTGGACAACGCGAGCTCGGCGACCAGCTTGAGGTTCAGCGCGTTGGCACGCAGACGCATCGAGTCGGCGGCATCGGTCAGGCTGACGCTGCGGTCGATCGCGACCTTGTAGACTCCGGTCGCGGACTGGGTGGTTTTGGGAACCGCTGCCCAGGTGGCGGGCGCAGACGCAAACAGCGCGCCCAGTACGACGAGCAGCGCGGCAAAGACATTCGAACGCATGGCAATTTTCTCAGAGTATTAGAAAACACTGATAGTACTTGCCGCCGCTCGATGCGTGCATACACGCGCACGCGGGGGGATGGCGCGTTTGGATTAAGGCAGCTTATTGCCCGCGGCACAGCACCAGCGCCTTGCGATAGTGCTCGCAGGCTTCGCCGGGCTGGCCACTCTGGCTCTTGAGTTCGGCCATGCGGACATGGCCTTCGGTACTGGGTGCGATGGCAAGGCTGGCTTCCAGATAGCTCTGCGCCTTGCCCCACAAGGCCTGGACGCTGCACAACTGCGCCAGCGTCAGCAACAGCTGCGCGTCGCGCGGCTGGGCGTGCAACCATTTCTCGGCCTGCTCGATCTGCCGCGTCGGGCTGCTGCCGCGCACTTCGCCGTACAGCGTCGCCAGGTCTTCGTGCCACTCGCGATTGAGTGCGGCTTCCAGCACGTCGAGTGCGGTGTCGTGGCCGCCGCGCTGCATGAAGGCACGGGCAGCGGCGCGCGCGACGAAGGCGTCGACCTTGAAACTGGTCGGGATTTTCTTCCAGTATTCCAGCAGCGCACGGTCATCCTCGGCGCGGCGCTTCAGATTCTCGGCGTAAGCCATGCGGCGCATCTGGGCGGCGATGCCGGCATCCAGTGCATTGCTGCGCGTCAGCGCATCGAGCAGCTTGTCGACTTCGTCCCACTGGCCGGTTTGCTGGCGCGCTTTCAACTCCAGGCGCAGCAAGGCAGTGTGCTGCGGCGCGATGGCCTTGGCCGACTGGATCGCGACCAGCGCGCCGGTAGCATCCTTCTTGTCCAGCCGGGTTTCCGCCTCGAACAGCTGCGCAGCCAGTTCGGCGCCATATTGGCTGGCTTCCCC
>JBGSZD010000139.1:0-5631 GCA_041750575.1 Thiobacillus sp.
TTACTCCAGGTTCATCAAACCCGGAAGCATCGCAAATGTGCAAATTGAAATTCAAATCGTGGACACCCATGAATCGCTCAAAACCCGCATCGATAGTGGCTTCACAGCCTGTGCGGCTCAATTTAACCGGACACTACTGGCGTCAGATTGTCCTTGAGGACGAAATCGCTCAGGCCCAGATGCAGCAGTTCGACCGCCGTTTCCTCGCCGACGCTGCCCGACACCAGGATGACGGGCAAGTCGGGCCGCAGCGTACGGATACGCTGCAAGGTCGCGCGGAAATCCATGCCCGGCACGTTGTAATCCGACAGCACCACGTCCCATTCGATGGGCAACGCGGCATCCAGCGCCGTGTCGTCGTCGACGCGGCGACAATCGGCCGCGATACCGTGCTGGCGCAGGTGGCGTTCCAGCAGCAGGTAGTCTGCCGCGACGTCTTCGATGATGAGGATTTTCAACGGGCTGCCCATGACGCGTTTATCGATCTGGCGGCGGCTCGTTGGTCGCCAGCCAGTAAATGCCCAGCTGCGCCACGGTCGCGGCGAATTCGCCTTCGCGGAACAGATAGTCCGGTGCCTGCTGGCCGTCGCGCGCCACGTCGATGCGATTGACCACGCGGGCTTGATGCAGTGCGCGCAAGGTAAGCGTTTCGTCTTGCGGGTTGTCTTCCACAAGCAGGATGGTCTTCGGGTTCAAGTGATCTCCTGGAAGGTCAAGGCCAGCATTTCTGTCTGGCTGTAACCGGCGATCTCGCACAGTTTGCGGTTGGCCTTGAGCCAACGGCCGTCGGGCGCCACCAGCGCGATACCCACCGCCGCCTGCTCGAAGGTCGCCTTGGAACGCGTTTCGCTGTTTTGTCGAGCGCGATGCAGGCGTGCCCAGGCATCGCTGAACAGATAGCCCATGATCAGGAACAGCCCTGCCGAGTAGAGGTTGGACGGCTGGGCCATGGCCCAGCTCAACTGCGGCGGGATGAAGAAATACCAGGCCAGGGCAGCGCTCAGCAGGGTGCTGGCTATGCCAGCACCCAATCCGCCCAGGTGGGCACTGAAGAAAACGGCTGGAAAAAACAGGAACCAGACGAAGGGTGCGATCCAGGGCCACAGTAGCCATTGCAGGCCCAACGCCACAAATGGCAGCAGGACGGCCATGAGACGGCGCGCGATCATTCTGCTTCGTTCTGCCCGGGCTGGTCGGCCGACGCATCGAGAAAGCCCAGAGGATAGGGCGGCGCGAGACCGAGCTGGCCGGAGAGGGCATTGACCCGCTGTTTCAGCGCGACCATGTCCAGTTCGCGCCCCACTACGGCGCGATTGAAGCGCTCCAGTTCCTCATTGCGGGTCCGCAATTCCTCGGTCTGCTGGCGCAGTGCCGCTTCGGTGGCTTTACGGGTGGTGATATCGCGCGACATCACGATGAAGTGACGCAGCTGTTCCTGGGCGCCGGGTTTGCGGGCGACCGAGAGTTCGAAACAGCGCGGCCCATCCGTCACCGGCAGGGTAATCGTCCGCCCATAGTCGGCGCCGGTACGCCCCGCTTGCGCCAATGCATCCATGATGGTTTGCGCTGCCTCGGGCGGGAGGACTTCGCGCACCGAACGCCCCAGCAACTGCGCGATCGGCGCGGCCAGCAAGCTTTCTTGCGACGCTTTCACGCTGTTGTAGCGGCCGGTTTCATCCAGTTCGAAAAGCAGATCGGGAATGGCCTGGAGCGTGGCGGTCATGTCGTCGGTAAGCTGCTTCAGGGCTACCTCGGCCTTTCTGCGCTCGGTGATGTCTTCGCCGGAACTGAGGGTGCCGATGACCTCTCCGGCGTCGTCGGTGAGATAGGCGTTATGCCAGGCAATCAGCCGCTGGCTGCCGTCCCGGCACAGGACTTCGTTCTCGAAATACTCTGCTGTTTGCAGGTCGCCGGCCATGATGCGGAGATATACGGGATAAACCCTTTCCATTCCGTCCGGTTGCGGCAAGGCTGTTTCGAACCAGAGGCGGCCGAGCAATTCGCTTTCCGCGTAGCCCAGCAACGCGCAGCCGGCGCGGTTGATCATGGTGATGCGGCCTTCGGCATCGAGAGCGAGCATGAGGGTCTGGGCGGTATCGAGATAACGTTGTTTGAGATCACGCTCCTGCCGCAATGTCGACTCCGCCTGTTTCTGCCGGGAGATGTCGCGCGAGATGCCGAAAATACCGACGATCCGGCCGTCACTGTCATGCAGCGGGCCCTTGGTGGCAAGAAACACGCGTTCGCCGTCAGCTGTGGTCAGGGTTTCTTCGTTGCACTCCAGGCGGTCTTCCGCCATGACCCGCTGACCGATGGCCATTAGCATGGCTGCCTGTTCGGGGGGGAAGAGGGCGTGATCGTCGCGGCCCAACACTGCCTCCTGCGACTTGCCGGAGGCACGAACTGCCGCACGGTTGAACAGCAGGTAACGGCCTTCGCGATCCTTGGCGAAGATGGCGTCATCCGACCCGTCGGCAATGGATTGCAGCAGCAGCATGGCGCGGCTGCGCTCCGCCAGCGCCATTTCGGTCTGTCGGCGCGCACGGTGCAACACTTCAGCCAGGACGCTGACCAGCAGGCCGTTGGCGATCAGCAGGCTCCACTGGAAGATATCGTGGCTGCTGGACAGCCCCTGTGGCTTGACAAACAGGGCGGCGCCGATGGAGGTGATCAGCGTGGCCAGCAGGCCGGGCCCGAATCCACCCAGGATGGCGGAGAGGATGATCGGGAAGATGAACAGGATCAGCAGCGGGTGCGGACTGAAGGAGTGGGAGATGCCTGCGTGCACGAGCAGCATGCCGACGCTGGCCGCCAGGGCGAGGCCGTAAATCGCCCAGCGCGGCCAAGCTACGAAGCCAATGTGATTGGCGGGGGCCTCGTTGGGTATCGGGTCGACCAGGCCGATGAGGCGGTTCATCAGGCCATACAGTAGCAAAGATGTGACACCGACGAAGGCCCATCCCTTCATCATGCTGATGAGGGTGATCTGGGCTGGATCGTTGGACAGCAATTGCAGCCCCTGGTCGGACAGCAGTATCCACAAGGCGGCGAACACGGCGTAGATCAGCACGACCGCCAGAACGCCGCCATGGCGGTTTTCTCTGGGTGCGGGTTGGTGGTCTTGTGACTCGGATGGCATGGGGGTGGTTGGCTATTCGTTGGCGGTTAGCCGCCTGGATTGGATTCAGCGCCGTGTGTGCTGATGCGGGCAATAAGCCATTGCTTCATTTTCTCGATTGGCCGGGTTGTGCGTGGCCCATTCTATGGTGTTAATTGAGAGGCGGGGTCGCGAAGACGGTTGGCGATATCGCAAAAGTCGCTGAAGCGGTCGAGAAAGGCATCGGTCATGTCCGGATCGAAATGCCGGCCGCGCCCAGCCGCAATGATATTCCGGGCCTCCTGGTAGGGCATGGCACGCTTGTACACGCGCGGTGAAATCAGGGCGTCGAACACATCGGCCAGCGCCATGAGTCGGGCCGAAATGGGGATGGCATCTCCCGCCAGGCTGTCCGGATAACCGCTGCCATCCCATTTCTCGTGGTGCCAGTGGGCGATTTCCTTGGCGAAGACGAGGAAATCGACGGGCCGTTCGGCGTCGGCTTCGGCTTGTTCGATCGCATCGGAACCGATCCGGGCGTGGGTTTTCATGATCGCCCATTCCTCCGGCGTGAGCGGGCCGGGTTTGCGCAGGATGTTGTCGGGTATGCCGACCTTGCCGATATCGTGCAACGGCGCCGACTTTGTCAGCAGGTCGATGTTGCGCAGGCTGAGAAAGTCGGCAAAGCGAGGATGGCTGCGCAGCTGCATCGCCAGGGTATGGACATACGCCTGGGTGCGCTGGATGTGGTTGCCAGTTTCCTCGTCGCGCGATTCGGCGAGATGGGCCAGGGTGCGGATGCTGACGAGTTGAATGAGATCGTTCTCGGCCATGCGGCGCGACACTTCGGCATCAAGGAACGCATTCTGGTCGCGCAGCCAGTCGCGTGCGCGCTTGGCATCGAGTTGGGTTTTCACTCGTGCGGTCACCACGGCGGGCTTGATCGGTTTGGTGATGTAATCGGCCGCGCCCTGTTGCAGCCCGAATTCCTCGTCGCGGGCGTCGGCCAGCGCGGTCAGGAAAACGACCGGAATATCGGCAGTGGCCAGGTTGTCGCGCAGACGGCTGAGTACGGTATAGCCGTCCATCGCGGGCATCATCACATCGAGGAGTATCAGGTCAGGTCGCGGTTCGCTCGCCGCCGCGCGCAGGGCGCTTTCCCCCGAGTTTGCAGCGCGCACCAGATAATCGGATCGCAACAGCCGGGTCAGCAGGAACAGATTGGTCGGCTCGTCGTCAACGATCAGGATGGTTGCATCAGCCATTAGTTGTGAAGTCTCTTCGAATTGCCTGAAAAAATTGTATGGCCGAATACTCGCAAAGGGCCGCGCGCGTCCAGTAGCGAGCCGGGCACTTGCAGCGGTTCGGTTACACGCGGGACCAGTTAATAACGGAGTGATTGGGCGTGCACTTGAGCCAGAACCGGTTTGAATCGGCTGGTTACTTGCCTGCCGGGTCGCGCTACCACGTTTGCGTCTCAGGTTATGGCCGCTGTCCTAGCGCGGTTGTTATGGCGGGCACGGGCGCGGTATGCTTTTGGATCGCTCAACCTGATCGCCTCGCGATCGCTCATCCCGGAGATGCTCATGAAATCAGTCCTCGCACTTTCGTTGTTGCTCTTTACTTCCTCCGCTCTGGCCGCCGTGGTTGGCAAGGATGTCGGCTACAAGGCGGGCGATACCGTCATGAAGGGTTACCTGGCCTACGACGATGCGGTGAAAGGCAAGCGCGGCGGCGTGCTGGTGGTGCCGGAATGGTGGGGCGCCAACGATTACGCGAAAAAACGCGCGCGCATGCTGGCAAGCGAGGGCTATGTGGCGCTGGTGGTCGACATGTACGGCAACGGCCAGATCGCGGACAACCCGAAGGACGCGGGTGCGCTGGCGGGCAGCGTGAACAAGAATCCGCCGTTGGCGCTGGCACGGTTTCAGGCAGCGGAGAAATTTCTCGACAGGCAGCCCAATGTGAAGAAAGGCGAAGTCGCGGCGCTGGGTTACTGCTTCGGCGGCGGCGTGGTGCTCAACATGGCGCGCGCGGGCGAGCCGCTGAAGGCGGTGGTGAGCTATCACGGCGTGCTGGCGACCGACATCTCGGTGAAGCCGGGCGCAATCAAGGCCAAGCTTCGGGTGTTCACCGGCGAGGCTGATCCCATCGTGCCGCCCGAGCAGGTGGAGGCGTTCAAGACCGAAATGACCAACGCCAAGGCCGATTACATGCTGGTGAGCTACCCCGATGTGAAGCACACTTTCACCAACCGCGAGGCCGACAGCTATGCCGCGCAGTTCGGCCTGCCGCTCAAATACGACAATGCCGCCGACAATGATTCGTGGACACGCACGCTAGAGTTTCTGAAAGCGACGTTGGAATAATGGCGGATCGATAATGGACAAGCCCTGCGACCACGACGACTGCCACGCGCCGCACGGCAGCGGCAGCCTCGGCATTCCTCAAGTCGGCACGTTCGACCCGGTCGCCTTCGAGCAGGCGGTGAATGCCATGCTCGTCGCCTGCGGCGTGGCGCCGGATTCGGTGCA
>JBGSZD010000140.1:0-4948 GCA_041750575.1 Thiobacillus sp.
CGGCGCAACTGCGCGACGATCTGGGGCGCGACGAAACGCCCGTCGTCGTGCTGTTCAGCCCGACACAAACCGGGCCGAATCAGGTCGACAGCCCGGCGTACCGCCAAGTGGTGGAAGCCGCCCTGGCACCGTTGTACGGCAATCCGCAGGTCAGCAGCCTCCATACCTATTACGGCACCGGCAATTCCAACCTGCGTTCGCGCGACGGCCGCATGACTTATGCCGTCGTCAACCTGAAAAAGGGCAAGGACGAAGGCATCGCCGCCTTCCGTGCGTTGCGCGACAGCGTCGTCAGCACGCAGCTGGAGGTCACCCTCGGCGGCGAATTGGCCGTCTATGTGGATGTGCGCGAGCAGCTCGACCACGACCTGCGAATAGCCGAAACCGTCAGCTTCATCCTGCTCGCGGTGTTGCTGGTGTGGGTGTTCCGCTCGGGCGTGGCGGCGGTGCTGCCGCTGATCGTCGGCGCGGTCACCATCGTCAGCAGCATCGCCTGGCTCAAAGTGGCAACCGGGTTCATGGACATCAATGTCTATGCGCCCAACGTCGTCTCCATGCTCGGACTCGGCCTGGCAGTGGATTACAGCCTGTTCATGGTGTCGCGCTTTCGCGAGGAACTGGCGCTGGGCCAGCCGTCGGACAAGGCACTGCACACCACGATGCTGACGGCCGGGCGCACCCTAATGTTCAGCGGCGTGACGGTAGCGGCCAGCCTGTTCTGCCTGTTCCTGCTGCCGCAGCGTTTCTTTCATAACATGGGGCTGGCAGGCGGCATCTCGGTGGCGTCGGCCATGATGACCACGATCCTGTTGCTGCCGGCCATGCTTGCCCTGTTGGGGGATCGCGTCAACCGGCTGGTGCCGCCCTTCATGGCGCGGCGGCCGCCCAATCTGGGCGAAAGCGGGCGCTGGTACCGCTTCAGCCATTTCGTCATGCGCAACGCGCGCACTGTGCTGCTGGTATCGCTGGCGATTCTGCTGGTGATGGGGCTGCCGGTAAAAGACATGAAAATAGGCCCGGCGGACAGCCGCTCCCTGCCCGCCTCGGCGGAAAGCCGCCAGGTGCAGAACATCCTGGAAAACTATTTCGCCACCAGTGAAGTCATGCCCATCCTGGTGGTAGCGCACACCCGCGGCACCTTGACCGCGCCCGGCAGCCTGGCGGCGCTGCACAGACTGTCGACCGACATCGCCACGCTGCCGGGCGTCACGCGCGTGACCGGACTGCTGAGCCTGGACCCCTCGCTTGGTCTCGCTGACTACCAGTTGCTGTACCAGCATCCCGAACAGTTTCCGCAGGCCGCGGGGGCGCTGACCGAATTCGCCCGCGGCAACACCACGCTGATGTACGTGCATTTCAAACCCGACCCCACCTCGGATGCCGCGCGCGAACTGGTGACCCGCATCCGCGCGCTGCCGGTGCTGGCGGATCTGACGGAAGTCCAGGTGGGCGGCTTCCCGGCTTTCCATCTCGACTATCTCGACTCGCTGCGCAACCGCGTGCCCATCGTATTCGCCGCCATCGTCGCAGTGATTTTCGTGCTGCTGTTCCTGATGCTGGGCAGCCTGCTGGTACCGCTGAAAGTGGTGCTGACCAACCTACTGTCGCTGTCCGCCACCTTCGGTGCGCTGGTGTGGATCATCCAGGAAGGCAACCTCTCCGGCCTGCTCGGCTTCACCCCGCAAGGCGCGCTCGACGGCACCATTCTCGTGCTGATCTTCGCCAGCGCCTTCGGGCTGTCGATCGACTACGAAGTCTTCCTGCTGTCGCGCGTCAAGGAAATGTGCGACGCCACCAAGGGCGACAACCTGAAATCCGTGTCCACCGGCATGCAGCGCAGCGGCCCCATCATCACCAACGCGGCCCTGCTGATCGGCGTGGTGCTGGGCGCCTTCGCCATGGGAGAAGTGGTGTTCATCAAGGCCATCGGACTCGGACTGCTGCTGTCGGTGCTGGTCGATGCCACGCTGGTGCGCATGCTGTTGGTGCCGTCCACCCTGCGCCTGATGGGCTGGCTCAACTGGTGGGCACCCAAGCCGCTGATGCGGGTGTATCAGCGGCTCAATCTGGGCGAAGGCGAAATACACTCTGGAGGAAAACCATGATGAAACGAGGATTGATTCTGGCCTGCGCAGGTCTCTGGCCGCTAGCTGGCCACGCCGACCTGGCACTGACCGGCTACAGCGTGGCGGGCGCGTTCAACATGCCCTTGTCCAGCCAGGAGCAAATCTGGATCCACGACAGCAGCGTCCGCCGCGACTTCATCGATCGCGGACGCGCCCAAACGCAACTGTTCGATATGGCCAAACGTCAGGTCGCCGTCATCGACCACACCACCCGTCTGATCGAAATCCATGACCTGAAATCCCTGCAGGCCACCGCTGAGGTCAACGCGCCGGCCAGTGCCCTGAAAATGACGCTGGAACCCACTGGCCAATCCCGGCCCCTGCTCACCTGGAAATGCGAGGCATACACTTTGAACGCCAGCGTGCCCGCCCGGCTCGGCAACGAGGAAACGATTTTCCATTTGAAAGGCCAGGTGTGGGTAGCCCGCGACGTGCCCGAACAAGCCGCGGTCAAACAACTGGTCAAACTTGCGCGTCAACCCGGTTTCTTCATGGGCGTGCCCGCCGTGGCGAAAATCGCGCCCGCCCAAGCGCAAATGTTAAGTGAGATCGTCAGCAAGCTGGCCCCCAAGGGCTTACCTTGCGCCGGTGAACTGGACGTCAGTTACGAGGGCAACGGTCCGATGGCGAACCTGGCCAAACGGATGCCCACCAAGCTCTCCGTAACCTTCCAGGATTTTTCTTCCACTCCGATCAAGCCGGAAGTTTTCGCCATCCCTGCCGGGTATCAACAAATCCGCCGCTGAGACTTACCGGCGTTGCTTCAACGCTCGCCGAGCAAGGCGCGCTTGAGGTCGGCCTGCACCGGATGCTCGCCCAGCCACACGCTCAGTAGCGCGCGGAAGAAATCCGCCCCTACAATCGGTTTGCCTATCGGCTTGCCGTTCACCGACAACTGCATGCCGGCAGGCGTGTCGTCGAGCGTGTAGACCGCGCCTTCGCGCGCCTCGCCCTGACTTTTCAGTAGCACGTCGAATTCCGCCAGGCGCGGCGCCAGCGCCGCGAGCTGCGGCGCGCTGGCATTGCTGCTCAAGCCTTTTTGCAGCGCTTCGCTGAAGGTGTCGGCCGACAAGTCACGCAACATCACCAACTGCATCCGGCGTGGCGGCGGCGCGGCCAGCACCGCATCTGCCCGAGTCTGCCGCGCGGGCAAGTACAGCGCGGCCACATACACCTTGAACAGCAGCCGACTGCGCACTCCGGCCCCATTGAGCTGCAACATCGTCTCGCCCGCGCGCTCCGTATCGGCCAGCTTCACCCCTGCGATTTCGAGCGCCTGCGCAGGCATACTTGCCCACATCAACCCCGTCAGCAGCAACGTCATCATGCGCATATTTCTCTCCTTTTCTATTGCGTACTGCGGGCCATGCCCACCAAAGCGATGATGACATTGTTTCTGCTCGGAGCCCACCTTGAAAGCGCGGCGCCGCAAGCCTTGAAACGAATCGCGTGAAGCCCGTCAGTGGTGGACTAAAATCGATCTTGATCGGTAATCCCACAGCGTTCATGGCCGCATCGGCGCTGTATTCAGGGATCGCCAATTTACGCTAAAGTGAAAAAATCTTCCCCTGACAGCGAGACCACCATGACTGCCTTCATCATCCATACCCGCATCGCCTTTGCCACCTTGCTGTGCGTCACCCTGCTAACCCTATTCCAGGTGGCACCTGCTCGTGCGGCCAGTGCCGCGGAAATCGATATCGAGGTCAATCAGGCCCTGGAAAACTTCCAGAAAATCGATGGCGTGCCCGCCTTCCTCGGCATCGCCAAGGGCGTGCTGGTGTTTCCCAAGGTCTACAAGGCGGGCATCGGCGTTGGCGGCGAATACGGTGAGGGGGCATTGCGGGTGGGCGGGGCCACCGTCGATTACTACAGCACCGCCGCCGCCTCCATCGGCTTTCAACTGGGTGCGCAAGCCAAAAGCATCGTCGTCATCTTCACCGAGGAGTCGGCGCTGAAGAAATTCCGCGATAGTGAAGGATGGAAAGTCGGCGTAGACGGGTCCGTCGCCTTGATCGATATCGGTGTCGGCAAGGCAGTGGACACCACCAACATCAAGGACCCGGTCATCGGCTTCATCTTTGGCCAGAAAGGCCTGATGTACAACCTCACGCTCGAAGGCTCGAAGTTCACCAAGCTGGACAAGAAGAAATAGCCTCCCGGATATTTCCATGCGGAGCGGGACCGATGAGATGGCTCAATCGGGTGAGGGAGAGGGCCCCAGGGGCGTGGCTCGCAGATCCCGCAATTGGGCAAGAAGCCACCAACGGCTCGGAACGGGCGGGTTGCCGCCGCACCTCACCTGGTAGGCTTGGCCGGTCACGCTGCTCCGGGCGGCGGCCAGTTCGATGAATTTTTCCGTGCTTGCGACAGCCCCCTTGCCCACCAGGTAATCCAATTTCCGGCGCAGGTGCGCTTGAGCCTCTCCCGATGAATACCAGGATCCATTTCGATAGAACTGGCACCCCGACGCATCGAGCCGCGACAGCAACGACTCAATCTCCACCCGGGAAGCCGGCGCCAGCGCGCCCGCCTGAGCGAGCGATGCGTACAGCACCGTCGCGATGATCGCTGCACGCAGGCTCAAAGAAACCAGCCGCATTCTGTACACCAAGGGCCCCACGGGAAAAGGAATGTTCATCACAGGCTTGAAGCGCATCATGGCGAGGCTATAAAACAATAACAGTAGTGTCCGGTTAAATTGAGCCGCACAGGCTGTGAAGCCACTATCGATGCGGGTTTTGAGCGATTCATGGGTGTCCACGATTTGAATTTCAATTTGCACATTTGCGATGCTTCCGGGTTTGATGAACCTGGAGTAA
>JBGSZD010000141.1:0-4461 GCA_041750575.1 Thiobacillus sp.
CGGCGGCATCGCCAATATCACCGATCTGCCGGTGGATGGCACGGTGCGTGGCTGGGACACCGGCCCCGGCAACATGCTGATAGATGCATGGATCAAACGGCACCGCGATACCCACTACGACCGCGACGGCGCCTGGGCGGCCAGCGGTGGCGTCCATACCGGCCTGCTGGCCGCACTGACGCAGCACGCTTACCTGAAACAGCCCCCACCCAAGAGCGCCGGACGCGAACAGTTCAACCTCGAGTGGCTGGACGCCACCCTGGGCCGCCTGAATGAAGCGATTGCGACAGCCGACGTGCAGGCCACCCTGCTCGAATTCACCGCCACCAGCCTCGCCGATGCGGTGAAGCGCGAATGCGGCGGGGCGCGCGAGTTCTATGTCTGCGGCGGCGGAGCGCACAACGGCGCACTGATGCAGCGCATCCGGGTCCTCCTGCCGAACGTCGAGGTGGCGACCACTGCTGCGCTCGGCGTCGACCCCGACTGGGTAGAGGCGCTCGCCTTCGCCTGGCTGGCGCGGCAGACCATGCATCATGCGCCGGGCAACCTGCCTGCAGTCACCGGCGCGCGAGGCGAACGCATCCTGGGCGCAATTTACCCAGCCTGAAGCCGGCTCCGAAAACAAAAACGCGGCCGAAGCCGCGATGTCCAAATGAAAAAAAGCGGCCTTGGCCGCTTTTTTGTTGGGCTGGCAGCGCTTACGCCGAGAACGACGAGCCGCAGCCGCAAGTGGTGGTAGCGTTCGGGTTCTTGATCACGAACTGCGCGCCTTCCAGGCCTTCCGAGTAATCGATTTCGGCACCCACCAGATACTGGAAGCTCATCGAATCGACCAGCAGGGTCACGCCGTTTTTCACCAGCACGGTGTCATCGGCATTCTGCGCTTCGTCGAAGGTGAAGCCGTACTGAAAGCCGGAGCAACCTCCGCCCGACACGAACACACGCAGTTTCAGATCGGGATTGCCTTCCTCGTCGATCAGGCTTTTGACTTTGCTGGCTGCGCTATCGGTAAAGTTCAGTGGGGATTCCATTTCGGTTACTGCATTCATGATGGTGCTCCTTGGAAATATGTGGGGTAATTATCCGCATCACCCGCCCTGCGTCAAGCAAAGACCCTGCTAGGGCCACGGAGTTCCGCCTGATTAAGGCAGCATGCCCACATCGGCCAATGCCGTATCCTCGGGCAGGTCGAACAGGATATTCATGTTCTGCACCGCCTGCCCCGCTGCGCCCTTGACCAGATTGTCGATCACCGACAGCACCACCACGGTGTCGCTGCCTTGCGGCCGGTGCACAGCGATGCGGCAGATGTTGGCGCCACGCACCGAGCGAGTCTCAGGATGGGCGCCGGCCGGCATCACGTCGACAAAAGCCTCGCCCGCATAGCGCTGCTCGAAGAGGCTCTGCAAGTCGACATCCGCACTGACTTTGGCGTACAGGGTGGCGTGAATACCGCGAATTAGGGGCAGCAAATGCGGCACAAAGGTAAAACCCACCGGCTTGCCAGCGAAGTTCTCCAGCCCCTGCTTGATTTCCGGCCAGTGGCGATGGCCGCCGACAGCATAAGCCTTGAAATTGTCCGCGGCTTCGGCAAACAGGATATGGGTTTCCGGCTTACGCCCGGCGCCAGAGACGCCCGACTTGGCATCCGCCACCAGAAAACCGACATCGACCGCGCCAGCCTCCAGCAACGGCAAAAAGCCCAACTGCACAGCCGTCGGATAACAGCCTGGATTGGCGATCAGGCGCGCGCCTTTGATCTGTGCCCGATTGATCTCCGGCAGCCCATACACCGCCTCGGCCACCAAGTCGGGGCAGGCGTGCTCCATCTTGTACCACTTCTCCCACACTGCAATGTCCTTGATGCGAAAGTCCGCCGCCAGATCGATCACCTTGACGCCGGCATCGAGCAGCACGCGGGTCTGCTGCATCGCCACGCCGTTGGGGGTAGCGAAGAACACCACATCGCAGTTTTCCAGCCCGGCTTCTTCCGGCGTGGAAAACGCCAGACTCACCCTTCCACGCAGGTTGGGGAACATGGCCGCCACCGGCATGCCAGCTTCTTTGCGCGAAGTGATGGCCTTCAACTCCACCTGAGGATGGCGCGCCAGCAGGCGCAGTAATTCGACCCCTGTGTAACCCGTGCCGCCCACAATACCGACTTTGATCATGGATGATTTCCTTGCGAATAATGAGCGTTATTGTAAGGCACGCCCCATGACAGACATAAAAAAGCCGCCCAGAATCGGACGGCTTTTTGTGCGACAAGCAACTGACCCAATACGATCAGCGCTTGGAGAACTGCTTGCGGCGACGCGCCTTGTGGAAGCCGACTTTCTTGCGTTCAACTTCGCGTGCGTCGCGGGTCACCAGACCGGCGGCTTTCAGCGTGGGCTTCATTTCAGCGTCCAGATCGATCAGCGCGCGGGTAATGCCGTGACGCACCGCACCGGCCTGACCGGATTCGCCACCGCCCGCGACGTTGACCATGATATCGAACCGGTTCAGGTTGTCGGTCAGCACCAGCGGCTGACGCACGATCATGCGGCCGGTTTCGCGGGAGAAATACTCGTCCACCGGCTTGTCGTTGACAACGATCTTGCCGCTGCCTGCCTTGATGAACACACGGGCAACCGACGATTTGCGACGACCCGTACCGTAGTTGTAATTACCGATCATGATGCGACCTTACCGTTGATGTCGAGGGGCTTGGGCTGTTGAGCCTCGTGCGGATGGTCCGCGCCCGCGTAGATTTTCATTTTCTTGATCATGGCGTAGCCAAGCGGGCCTTTGGGCAGCATGCCCTTGACCGCTTTTTCCAGCGCACGACCGGGGAAACGCTCCTGCATCTTGCCGAAAGTCGTTTCGTAGATGCCGCCGGGGTAGCCAGAGTGACGATAGTATTTCTTGTCTTGTTCCTTGTTGCCGGTCACGACCATCTTGCTGGCGTTGACCACCACGATGTAGTCGCCGGTGTCGACGTGGGGCGTGAACTCGGGCTTGTGCTTGCCACGCAGGCGGTGCGCAATCTCGGAAGCCAGGCGACCCAGCACTTTGTTATCAGCGTCCACCACGAACCAGTCGCGTTGAACTTCATGCGTTTTAGCGGAAAAGGTTTTCATGACCAACCTCTGCACAGAGGACCATCTCGGAAAGCCGGGCATTTTAACTGCCCAGCCCGAACAAAGTCAAACACTGAATGCGATTCCCCAATCGCGCTGACATACAATCCCGCCATGTCCGCCTGGCTTGCCACCAACCTAATTGCCGTCGCCCTGTTGCCGCCGCTTGTGTTGGTGATTCTGCTCACATCCGGGCTGGTTTTTCATCGTACCCGTCCCCGTCTGGCCATGTCGCTGATCCTGATTGCCACCGTCGCGCTCTATACCCTGTCCACCCCCTGGGTTGGCGGGCTACTGCTGAAAACCCTGGAAATCAGCCGCCCCCTCAACCCCGAAGCGCTGAAGGCGGCGGATGCTATCGTCGTCCTTGGCGGCGGACGGCTCACCGACGCGGCCGAATACGGCGGCGACACCCTGAACGGCATCAGTCTCGAACGCCTGCGTTACGCCGCCCATCTCCACCGCGCCAGCAAACTGCCCATTTTGGTCACCGGCGGCAAACCCGGCGGCGGCACCCTCGCTGAAGGCCGCATCATGCAGCACGTCCTGCAAAGCGAATACGGCATTTCCGCCAAGTGGATCGAAGACAGCGCCCTCACCACCTGGGACAACGCACGCTTCTCCGCGCCGCTTTTAAAGGCACACGGCATCCGCCGCATTGTGCTGGTCACCCACGCCTGGCATTTACGCCGCGCCACGCCGTTGTTCGAAGCGCAGGGACTCAGCATCGCCCCAGCCGGCATCCGGTTTTCCAGCACCCGTCTCGACTCCATCTTTGGCGTACTGCCCACTCCCGTCGGCCTGCGCGACAGCACCTTCGCCCTGCACGAATGGTTGGGTATTTTGTGGTACAAACTCCGCTCGAATTTCTAAGAAACGTTTGCCCTGAGCCTGTCGAAGGGCGGCATCTGCTGAAGGACACCCCATGAAAGCCCGCGTCAAACTCATCGAAGGCGTCAGCTTCGCCGGCCAGAGCGAATCCGGCCACACCGTCGTCATGGATGGCCCGCCCGATTCGGGCGGCAAGAATCTCGGCGTGCGCCCAATGGAAATGCTCCTGCTAGGGCTGGGCGGCTGTTCGGCTTTCGACGTCGTCCACATCCTGCGCAAAGGCCGCCAGCAGGTCACCGATTGCGTCGCCGATATCGATGCCGAACGCGCCGACACCGATCCCAAAGTCTTCACTAAAATTCACGTTCACTTCACCGTCACCGGCAAGGCGCTCGATCCCAAGCGCGTCGAACAGGCGGTGCAGTTGTCTGCCGAAAAATACTGCTCGGCCTCGATCATGCTCGGCAAGATGGCCGAGATCACCCACGATTTCGAGGTGGTGGAAGTC
>JBGSZD010000142.1:0-6255 GCA_041750575.1 Thiobacillus sp.
AACTGGCTGCCTGCGCGGCTGACCGCGCTGACCTACGCCATCGCCGGCAACTTCGAGGACGCCACTTTTTGCTGGCGTACCCAGGCCGACAGCTGGCCGGAACCGGAAGAGGGCGTGGTGCTGGCCGCCGGCGCCGGCGCCATGGGCGTGAAGCTGGGACAAGACGTGAATGTGGGCGGCGAAACCGTCTGGCGGCCCGAACTCGGCACCGGCCAGGCACCCGACGCCGATTACATCGACAGCGCCGTCAGCATGATCTGGCGCGGGCTGGTGATCTGGCTGGTGGCGGGGCTGTTGGTCGTCGTCGCCAGTTGGGTCTCGTGACACCCTCATGCTAAATGCCCTTTGGATCGGCTTTTTTCTGGTCGCCTTTCTGATTGCGCTGTTCAAATTGCTGGTCCTCGGCGATGCCGATATCTTCGCCGCGCTGGTCAAAGCCCTGTTCGACAGTAGTAAAACCGCGTTCGAGATTGCCCTGGGCCTGACCGGCGTGATGGCGCTGTGGCTGGGCGTGATGAAGATCGGCGAGCGCGCCGGCATGCTCGATCTACTGACACGCGGACTCGCGCCGCTGTTCAAGCGCCTGTTTCCAGAAGTGTCGGCGAATCATCCGGCGCTCGGCGCCATGACCATGAACATGGGCGCCAACATGCTGGGCCTCGACAACGCCGCCACGCCGCTCGGCATCAAGGCAATGCAGGAGCTGCAAAAGCTCAACCCCTCGTCCGATACCGCCAGCGACGCGCAGATTCTGTTCCTGGTCATCAACACCGCATCGGTGACGCTGCTTCCGGTCACCATCTTCACCTACCGCGCGCAACTCGGCGCGGCCGATCCCACCGATGTATTTGTCCCGCTGCTGATCACCACCTACATCGGCACCTTGGTCGGCCTGTTCGTCACCGGCTTTTTCCAGAAACTGCATCTGTGGAACCGCGTCACGCTCGCCTATCTGGGCGGCGCAACCGCGCTGATCGGCGGACTGGTCGCGTATTTCAGCAGCCTCGACGCGGTGACGATGACGCGGCAGTCGTCGATTCTCAGCAACGTGTTGCTGTTCGGCCTGATCGCCACCTTTCTGCTGATGGCCGTGAAACGCCGCGTCAACGCCTACGAGGCCTTTGTCGAAGGCGCCAAGGAGGGCTTTCACACAGCGGTCACGATCATTCCGTATCTTGTTGCGATGCTGGTGGCCATTGCCGTGTTCCGCGCCAGCGGCGCGCTCGATCTGCTGATGAACGCCGTGCGCGGCGCGGTGCTGGCGCTGGGTTTCGACGCGCGCTGGGTCGACGGATTGCCTACAGCCCTGATGAAACCGTTCTCCGGCAGCGGCGCGCGTGCCATGATGATCGACACCATGCAGACCCATGGCGCGGATTCGTTCGCGGGCCGGCTTGCTTCCATCGTGCAGGGCAGCACCGAGACGACTTTCTACGTGCTAGCGGTGTACTTCGGTGCGGTCGGCATCAAGCGCGTGCGCCATGCTGTCGCCTGCGGACTGATCGCCGACGTCGCGGGCATTCTTGCCGCCATTGGCATGGCCTATCTCTTTTTTGGTGCCGTTGCATGAAAACCTACGACACGCTCGCCGCCGTCGATTTGGGCTCCAACTCTTTCCGCCTTGAGGTGGCGCGGGTGGCGGGTGACCAGCTCTATCCGCTCGATTCGCTGAAGGAGACCGTGCGCCTCGCCGGCGGACTGAGCGATGAAAAACTGCTGGATGAGGCAACGCAGACGCGCGCGCTAGCCTGCCTGCATCGCTTCGGCGAACGCCTGCGCGGGCTGTCGCCGGAAGCGATCCGCTGCGTCGGCACCTCGGCGTTGCGTATCGCCAGAAATGCCGATGTCTTCATTCCCAAGGCCGAGATTGCGCTCGGGCATCCGATTGAGATCGTCGCCGGACGGGAAGAAGCGCGCTTGATCTATCTGGGGGTTGCACATTCACTGCCGTCATCGCCGGACAAACGCCTGGTGGTCGATATCGGCGGCGGCTCCACCGAATTCATCATTGGCCATGGCTTGAAACCACACGAGCGCGAAAGCCTGCACATGGGCTGCGTCAATTTCTCCAAGCGGTTTTTCGCCAACGGCATGATCGACAAAGCCGCCCTGAGGGCCGCAGAGGTCGCTGCACGCGTCGAGGTCGAGCGCATTGCGCGCGAATTTTCCAAAGGCAATTGGCAGCAGGCGGTCGGCTCGTCCGGCACCGCGCGTGCACTGCGCGAAATCCTCGAACAGAATGGGTGGTCAGAACGAGGCATTACTG
This sequence comes from Thiobacillus sp., assembly GCA_041750575.1. Taxonomy (GTDB): domain Bacteria; phylum Pseudomonadota; class Gammaproteobacteria; order Burkholderiales; family Thiobacillaceae; genus Thiobacillus. The sequence continues at coordinate 2,267 of JBGSZD010000142.1, forward strand.
CCGACGGGCTCACCAAGCTGCGCGCCCAGTTCGTTAAGGCCGGCAATATCGATACGCTGGAACTTGCCGGGCTGGCGCGCGACCGCCGCCCGGTGATCGCGGGCGGTTTTGCCATCATGGCCGGCTTGTTCGCCGAACTCGACATCGAACAAATGGACGTCGCCGAAACCGCCATGCGCGAAGGCATCCTCTACGACCTGCTGGGACGCTTTCACAAGCAGGATATGCGCGAGGCGACGGTCGACGAATTCATGCGGCGCTATCACATCGACACCCAGCAGGCCGCGCGCGTCAAGCGCGTGGCGGTCAAGCTGCTGGCCTCGGCTGGGCTGAGCGCCGAAAACGACGAACGCTTTCTCGACTGGGCCGCGCGGCTGCACGAAATCGGCCTGTCGGTGTCACACGGCGGTTATCACCGTCATTCCGGCTATATCCTGGAAAACGCCGACATGCCAGGCTTTTCGCGCACCGACCAGGCGCGGCTCGCCCTGCTGGCGCGCGCTCAGCGGGGTGCAATGATCAAACTGCCGGAGTTTTCAGCCGATACGGCGTTGTCCGACAACGACCGCCTGCTGGTGTGGCTACTGCGCCAGGCCGTGATCCTCTGCCGCAGTCGCGCCGAACCGCGCCTGCCCGACTTGAAAGTCGAAGCCAACGGCAAACGTTTTCGGTTGACTCTGCCTGAAGGCTGGCTGGAGCGTCGGCCGCTGACGCGCCGTGCGCTGGAGGAAGAGGCCGTGCACTGGCACGCAGTCGGGCTCAAATACGCTTTCGCGTAAGCTTCAATCCGTTTGCCCTGAGTATGTCGAAGGGCTTTCAGCAGGAACCCCGTGCTGCCTTGCCTGACCGCGCGACTTGACCATCGCCCCAAGGGGCGATGGCGGACGACTACTTGGCCGGCCGGCCAGTCTTGATGACTTCGAGCTTGCGGATCGCAGTGGCGACCGACGCATCGCCCAGCTTGGCCAGCCCTGCGACGGCTGCACGCAGGATCTCGCTTTTCTTCGCGGAAACCCCCACGCCCAGACAGCGCTTCTTCAGCAAGGCGATCACGGCATACTCGGTCTCGGGCATGGTGAAGCTGTCGCGAACCAGTTTGACCTTTTTTGCCTTGACCGGCTTGGCGGCTTTTTGCGCGGCAGCAGGTTTCGCTGTCGGCGCGGGCTTCCTTGCCGGTGCCGGTTTCGCTGCCGCCGACTTGCGAGGGGCGGCCTTGCGGGTTGCCGTCGCCGCTGGTTTGGCGGCGCTCGGAGCCCGTTTGCGAGCGGGCTTCGCAACCGCAGGTTTGGTCCGGGGCGTGCTGCGTTTTGCGGGCGCCTTGGCGGCCTGGGGCTTATCTCCGGCTGCTGCCACGGCAGGTTTCTTTGTGGGGGTCGCTGATGCGGTTTCAGCAGGTTTGGTGGCGTCGTCAGCCATGTCGGATTCCTTACTATGTAAACGGAATATTCAGTATAAATAGTTAAACAGATTTGGCAATATGGAATGCGGATGGAGACCGGAGTTTCAATATCTTTGATTGTCATAATTTTTTAATGTGACAAATCTATCCTCTTTTTCATGACTGAAAAAACCCGAATCCTGGACTCGCTGAACGAGCAGGCCCTGCTGCTGCCGAGCCTGGTCAACCGCGCACTGTCCGCAAACGACCGCGTCAAATACCGTTTCACCCTGCTGCAGACTGCCCAGGCGCATGCCGAGCGTCCGGATGCCGTGACGTCGAGCCTGCGCGCCGAGCGCCTGACTGCGGGGGTGCAGGATGGCAATCTGGATCGTGTGGTCGGCGATTCAGAACGGGTGGGCAAGGGGCGTTATCGCATCCCGGATTCCGCGAGCATCGTCAGGGACGCCTTGTCTGATGTGGCCGAAATGCTGGAGCCGCTTCGTGCCGCCGAGACTACGGAAAGCACCGTGTTCGCGCAGCGGCTGCAGGCGTTCGCCATTCCGGATGCGGGCAGCGACGAGCTGGCAGCCGACACTATCCAGGTCATCACCTCGGGCGACCGTGCGGGCGGCGACAGTCTGCATCTGCTGGTGATGGACATGCACCGCGCCCTGAATGCGCTGCAGGGGAATCTGGCCAGCGAGACCATCAGCGGCTGCCGTGCCTACGGCATCCGTGACGCCGACCGCGCGCTGATCGCCGCCTTCATGGAGGGCATCAACCGCACCGCGCCGCTCAAGTTCGATCACCCCGGCCTGTCCGCCACGGCAACCCGGGGTGGGCGACAAACTGGTGTTGCAAAACGATATCGGCACCACCGATGCACATGTGCTGGTGATCCATGTCACGGGCCGCACCGTGACCGTCACTTACACCGACGTCCACCTGCCGCGCCTGCTGTTTTTCCAGAGCCTGTTCGACAGCTACGAGGTCCAGTGGCAGGACACGCGCTCGCGCAAGGATTCGGGCATGGAAGACGGCGTCTACCATCTCTGTGTGGGCAGCCACACGGCGCGCAACAACGCCCAGCTACGCGACTATCTCGGCTATCTCGGTTCGCGACTGGTGTTTCTCATCGACTGGAACCGCGCGCGCAAGCGCCTGCGCCTGTTCGTTCCGCGCAAGGCCGCGATCGACCTGCTCAAGTGGGCGGCCGACGGCAACATCGGCCACATGGCCTGGCTCAAGGCCGGCGGCGAACAGCTCATCTTCGACGCCATGAGCTTCGCTTACGGTACGCAGCTCAAACCAGGCGACCGACTGGATGATCTGCTCACGGAGGCGCGCGCCGTGCAGTTTCTGCGTTTCAACCTCAAGCAGGCGCTCGAAGGACTGATGCAGGGCCGGCCAGCCTCGCTGGTGGCGGACGAGGTCCGCACTGAACTGGCGTCGCAGGTGCGCTCAACCGAGGACGCGCTGCTGGACACCGCGCTCGAACACGCCGGACTGATCGTGGAACTGGCCGATACGGTACGCACCGCGCTGGAAGCGGCGCAGGCGGGACGCCCGCATGAGGTCGCGGCGATGGCGGAACGGGCCAAGGACTGGGAGACGGCCGCCGACCGCGAATTGAACAGCGCTCGCGGCACCCTGCTGGAGGGCGACAACTTCATGCTGCAGCTGATGAGCGAGGCCGACGACATCGCCGACGATCTGGAAGAGGCGGTGTTCCACATCACGCTTTCGCCCAAGGCGCGCGCCACCAGCCTTTCCGCGCTGGGCAAGCTCGTCGATCCGGTTGCCAATGCCAGCCGCGAACTGGTCAAGGCCCTGGCCGCATCGCGGCATGCGCGGCGCGGCGTGCCACGCGAGGACATGGACGACTTTCTGCAGGCGGTTCATGCCATCCGCACCATGGAACATGCGAGCGACCTCGCCGAACGCGAAGTCAAACGCACCTTGGCCAACGACCCGCGGCCGTTCGCCGAAGTGTTTGGCATCGTCGAGGCGGCGCGCAATCTCGAAGAGGCCGCCGACGGCCTGATGTACGTCGCGCTGCTGCTGCGCGACCACGTGATGGGCAAGGTGATCCATGCTTAAGGCCAAACACAAATCCGCCGTGCGGCTCCCCATCTTCGACCTGACCGGCCGCGACGGCGTGCCGGAAGCGCGGCTCGCCGGCTTCAAGGCGCACAACCTGATCCGCATGGCCGCCATGGGCCTGCTGGTGCCGCAGGGTTTTGTCATGGGCACGGATTGGTGCAGCGCCGTCAGCCATGGAGACAGCGTGAAGGCGCACTTGTCGGGCGCGCTGCAATCCGGCATCCGCGATCTCGAGCGTACCAGCGGCCTGGGATTCGGCAGTGCCCGTCGCCCACTGCTGGTGTCGGTGCGCTCGGGCGCACCGGTTTCCATGCCCGGCATGATGGAAACCGTGCTCAACGTCGGGCTCAACGACGTTTCGCTGGCGGGATTGTTGCGGCTCACCGGCGACCACCGGCTGGCATGGGATTCGTATCGCCGCCTGATCCAGGCATTTGCGGAGATCGTGGCCGGCATTCCGGCCGCGCCGTTCGAGGCGGCGCTGGATGCCACCCTGCGCCGCACC
>JBGSZD010000143.1:0-6833 GCA_041750575.1 Thiobacillus sp.
CATCATGGCAAAGAAGATTGTCGGCTATATCAAGCTGCAAGTGCCGGCGGGTAAAGCCAACCCGTCGCCCCCCATCGGTCCCGCGCTCGGTCAGCGCGGCCTGAACATCATGGAATTCTGCAAGGCGTTCAACGCCAAGACCCAGGGCATGGAGCCCGGTCTGCCGATTCCGGTCGTGATCACCGCCTTCGCGGACAAGAGCTTCACGTTCATCATGAAGACGCCGCCCGCGACCGTGCTGATCAAGAAAGCGATCAAGCTCGATAAGGGTAGCGCCAGGCCGCACCTCGACAAAGTGGGCACGATCACCCGCGCGCAACTGGAAGAGATCGCCAAGACCAAGGAGCCCGATCTGACCGCGGCCAATATGGACGCGGCAGTGCGCACTATTGCTGGCACGGCCCGTTCCATGGGCATTAACGTGGAGGGAGTCTGAGATGGCCAATGCATCCAAGCGCTTGCGCGCACTCAAAGAAAAGATCGACCGTAACCGCAACTACCCGGTGTCCGATGCGCTGACGCTGGTTAAGGAAACCGCGACCGCCAAGTTCGACGAGTCGGTCGATGTGGCCGTGAATCTGGGCGTCGATGCCCGCAAATCCGACCAGATGGTGCGTGGCGCCGTGGTCTTGCCGAAGGGTATCGGCAAGACCGTTCGCGTCGCTGTCTTCGCCCAGGGCGACAATGTGCAGAAGGCGAAAGATGCCGGCGCCGATATCGTCGGCTTCGACGACCTGGCAGCCGAGATCAAGGCCGGCAAGATGGATTTCGATGTGGTGATTGCCACCCCCGACGCCATGCGCGTCGTCGGTCAGCTCGGCCAGATTCTCGGCCCGCGTGGCCTGATGCCGAACCCGAAAGTGGGCACGGTCTCGCCGGACGTGGCTGGCGCGGTGAAAAACGCCAAGGCCGGTCAGGTGCAGTACCGCACTGACAAGGGTGGCATCGTGCACTGCACCATCGGTCGCGCCTCGTTCAGCGTCGACGACCTGAAAGAGAACCTGGCTGCGCTGCTGGATGCGCTGCAGCGCGCCAAGCCTGCCAGCTCCAAGGGTATCTATTTCAAGCGCCTGTCGGTGTCGAGCACCATGGGCGTGGGCGTGCGCGTCGACCAGACCAGCGTCAGCGCGTGAATTTAATTGGTGGCATCTCTGTAAAGAGTGCCTGAATGAACTTTGGGCCGTCAGTCAGTGGTTTGGCTGGCGGGTTATCAAAGACCGTAGGCATCCGCAAGGATTTAATTCGGACGGGTGGAAATGGGTGATGGCACGTCTGTCCTCTGTTTGCATCAGGAAAGAGCCTACGCAGATGGCGTTCCCCAGCAGGATTTTCCTGTCAAGGCCGCCAGCCGGAGCGTCCCGTGGGCACAAGCGGGCAAGGCTCCGTAACTGAGAAGGAGGTAAGACCTTGAGTCTGAATCTTGAAGAAAAGAAAGCCGTCGTTGCCGAGGTTTCCGCTGAAGTTGCGGGCGCCCAGACGGTTGTTGTAGCCGAATACCGTGGCATCACGGTGGAAAATATGACCCAGCTGCGCGTGCAGGCACGCAAGGAAGGGGTCTATCTGCGCGTGTTGAAAAACACGCTGGTGCGCCGCGCGGTCGCGGATACGCCGTTTGCAGGCATTGCCGACCAGTTGGTCGGCCCGCTTGCCTATGGCATTTCCAAAGACCCGGTGGCCGCCGCCAAAGTGATGCACGAGTTCGCCAAGACCAACGACAAGTTCGTGATCAAGGCTGGTGCCATGCCCAACTTCATCATGTCCGCCAAGGACGTGGGGAATCTGGCCAGCATGCCCAGCTGCGAAGAACTGTTGTCCAAGCTCTTGGGCACCATGCAGGCCCCGATCGCGCAATTTGTTCGCACGCTTAACGAAGTGCCGACCAAATTTGTTCGCGGCTTGGCGGCGGTGCGCGATAAGCAGGCCGCTTAAGCGGCCTGACGACATCCGAATCGACGATATTGTTTTTTAAATCTGAAGAAAATTGACAGGAGTAATACAAATGGCTGTTTCTAAAGCTGAAATTCTCGACGCGATTGCCGGCATGACGGTGCTGGATCTGTCCGAGCTGATCAAGGAAATGGAAGAAAAGTTTGGCGTGTCTGCCGCTGCCGCTGCCGTTGCCGTAGCTGCACCCGCTGCCGGCGGTGGTGCCGCTGCTGCTGAAGAGCAGACTGAGTTCACCGTGATGCTGAATTCCTGTGGCGAAAAGAAAGTGGAAGTCATCAAAGTGGTGCGTGCTGCTACCGGCCTGGGTCTGAAGGAAGCCAAGGATCTGGTCGACGGTGCGCCCAAGGCAGTGAAAGAAGGTGCAAACAAGGCCGATGCCGACGCGCTGAAAAAGCAGTTGGAAGAAGCTGGCGCTACCGTCGAAATCAAATAAGTCAACGGACCCCCAAGGCGGTGCGCAAGCGCGCCGCCTGTTTCCGGTGACTCATTTATTTCGATCGTATGCTGCGGGGCAGCCCGCGGTAGACGCAAGCAGCAAATACCCGGAACCCGGAATCGGCTTCCGGGTCGTTTGCTTTTTGCGTGTGCCCCAACAGGGACGCCGACTTTCTGCGGGCTGACGCCCGTGAGAGCTCGTATGCCTTACATCGAGTCTGCGCTAATCGCGCTGACTCACCCCTGAACGTCAAGGAGAAACTATGGCTTATACCTTTACCGAGAAAAAACGTCTGCGCAAGAGCTTTGCCAGTCGTACCAACACCCTTCCGGTGCCGTTTCTTCTGGCGACTCAGCTGGAGTCCTATCGTGCCTTTCTGCAGGAGGGGCGCTCGCGTGATGAACGCCTGAACGAAGGTCTGCAGGCCGCATTCACCTCGATTTTCCCGATCGAGAGCCATTCCAAGAACGCGCGCCTGGAATACGTCAGCTATTTTCTCGGCGAGCCGGTGTTCGACATCAAAGAATGCCAGCAGCGCGGCCTGACCTATTGTGCGCCGCTGCGCGCCAAGGTGCGTCTGGTCATCATGGACAAGGAAGCGTCCAAGCCGACCATCAAGGAAGTCAAGGAGCAGGAAGTTTACATGGGCGAAATCCCGCTCATGACGCCGACCGGCTCCTTCGTCATCAACGGCACCGAGCGCGTGATCGTGTCGCAGCTGCACCGTTCGCCCGGCGTGTTCTTCGAGCACGATCGCGGCAAGACCCACAGCTCGGGCAAGCTTTTGTTCTCGGCACGCGTGATTCCCTATCGCGGTTCGTGGCTGGATTTCGAATTCGACGCCAAGGACATCCTGTTCTTCCGCGTCGACCGCCGCCGCAAGATGCCGGTCACCATCCTGCTGAAGGCGCTGGGTTATACGCCCGAGAGCATTCTCGATGCCTTTTTCAACAAGGACACGTTCTATATCAACACCCAGGGCGTGCAGTTCGAGCTGGTGCCTGAGCGCCTGCGCGGCGAAATCGCACGCTTCGACATCTGTGGCAAGGACGATCACGTCATCGTCGCCAAGGACAAGCGCATCACTGCCAAGCATATCCGCGAGCTCGATGCCGCCGGGGTGAAAAAATGGGCTGTGCCGGCTGAATTCGTGGTGGGTCGCGTGCTGTCGCACGATGTGGTCGACAAAACCACTGGCGAATTGGTGGCGCGTGCCAACGACGAGGTCACCGACGAGCTGCTGACCAAGCTGGCGGCGGCGCGCGTCGACAAGTTCAATACGATCTATACCAACGATCTCGACCACGGCGCATTCATCTCGCAAACGCTGCGCACCGACGACAGCGCCGACGAATACGCCGCCAAGGTGGCGATCTACCGCATGATGCGTCCGGGCGAGCCGCCGACGGAAGATGCCGTCAACGCGCTGTTCGGCAACCTGTTCTTCAGCGAAGAGCGTTACGACCTGTCGGCAGTGGGCCGCATGAAATTCAACCGCCGCATCGGCCGTGATGAACTGACGGGTACCGGCACGCTGTCGACTGAAGACATCGTCGCGGTCATCAAGATTCTGGTTGAACTGCGCAATGGTCGCGGCGAGATCGACGACATCGACCACCTCGGTAATCGCCGTGTGCGTTCGGTGGGTGAACTGGCCGAGAACCAGTTCCGCGCCGGCCTGGTGCGCGTCGAGCGCGCGGTACGCGAGCGCTTGTCGCAAGCCGAGTCCGACAACCTGATGCCGCACGATCTGATCAACGCCAAGCCGGTATCGGCGGCGATCAAGGAATTCTTCGGTTCCAGCCAGCTGTCGCAGTTCATGGACCAGACTAACCCCTTGTCCGAGATCACCCACAAGCGTCGCGTCTCGGCACTCGGCCCTGGCGGTTTGACGCGTGAGCGCGCAGGCTTTGAAGTGCGCGACGTGCATCCGACCCACTACGGCCGCGTCTGCCCGATCGAAACGCCGGAAGGTCCGAACATCGGCCTGATCAACTCGCTGGCCCTGTTCGCCCGTACCAACTGGTATGGCTTCATCGAAACGCCGTGCCGGAAAGTCATCAACCACAAGGTGACTGACGAGATCGAGTACCTGTCGGCGATCGAAGAGAGCAAGTACGTGATCGCGCAGGCTAACGCCGACCTCGATGCCAAGAGCAAGTTCAAGGACGACCTGGTATCGTGCCGCTACAAGAACGAGTTCACCCTGTCGGCACCCGACAAGATCGAATACATGGACGTGGCGCCGGCGCAGATCGTGTCGGTGGCCGCCTCGCTGATCCCCTTCCTTGAGCACGACGACGCGAACCGTGCGCTGATGGGTTCGAACATGCAGCGTCAGGCGGTGCCCTGTCTGCGTCCCGAGAAGCCCTTCGTCGGCACCGGCATCGAACGCACCGCTGCGGTCGATTCCGGCACGGTGGTCACTGCGCATCGTGGCGGTATCGTCGATTACATAGACGCCGGCCGTATCGTGATCCGTGTGCACGACGAAGAAGCGCGTGCGGGCGAAGTTGGCGTGGATATCTACTCGCTGATCAAGTACACGCGTTCCAACCAGAACACCAATATCAACCAGCGTCCGCTGGTGAAGGTGGGCGATGTGATTGCCCGCGGCGATGTGATCGCCGACGGTGCCTCGACCGATATGGGTGAGCTGGCACTGGGCCAGAACATGCTGGTCGCCTTCATGCCGTGGAACGGCTTCAACTTCGAAGACTCTATTCTCATCAATGAGAAAGTCGTCGCTGAAGACCGCTACACCTCGATCCACATCGAGGAACTGTCGGTGGTGGCGCGCGATACCAAGCTGGGCCCGGAAGAGATCACCCGCGACATCTCCAACCTGGCCGAACGCCAACTGGGACGTCTGGACGACTCGGGCATCATCGCCATTGGCGCGGAAGTCGAAGCCGGCGACGTACTCGTTGGCAAGGTCACGCCCAAGGGTGAAACTCAGCTCACGCCGGAAGAAAAGCTGCTGCGAGCCATCTTCGGCGAAAAAGCCAGCGACGTGAAAGACACCAGCCTCAAGGTGCCGTCCGGCATGTCGGGCGTGGTGATCGACGTTCAGGTGTTTACCCGCGAAGGGATCGAGCGGGATAAGCGCGCGCAGTCGATCATCGACGCGCAACTGGCCGAATATAAGAAGGACATGACCGACCGCATGCGTATCGTCGAGGACGACACCTTCGCGCGTCTGGAAAAGCTGCTGCACCTGAAGGTTGCCAATGGTGGCCCGAAGAAGCTTGCCAAAGGCAGCAAGATCACCAAGGACTATCTGGAATCGGTGAACCGCCACGACTGGTTCGACATCCGCCTGGCCGATGACGAGGCCAGCCGCCAGGTTGAGTCGCTGAAAGACAGCCTGACGCAGAAGCGCATCGAATTCGATGCGATGTTCGAAGAGAAGAAGAAGAAGCTCACCGCCGGCGACGAGTTGCCGCCCGGTGTGCAGAAGATGGTCAAGGTTTATCTTGCGGTCAAGCGCCGCCTGCAGCCCGGTGACAAGATGGCGGGCCGTCACGGCAACAAGGGTGTGGTGTCGAAGATTACGCCGGTCGAGGACATGCCTTTCATGGCCGATGGCCGTCCGGTGGACATCGTGCTGAACCCGCTCGGTGTGCCGTCGCGGATGAACGTCGGCCAGATTCTGGAAACGCACCTCGGCTGGGCGGCCAAGGGCCTGGGCGAGAAAATTGGCCAGATGCTGGCCGCGCAAACCAAGACCATGGTGAAAGATCTGCGCGCGTTCTTCAAGGAAATCTACAACCAGTCGGGCAAGACTGAAGACATCGACAGTTTCACCGACGACGAAGTGATCGAACTGGGACGCAACCTGCAAAAAGGCGTGCCGTTCGCTTCCCCCGTGTTCGACGGCGCCTCGGAAGCGGAAATCCGCCGCATGCTGACGCTGGCAGGCTTGCCCGAGGGTGGTCAGGTCACGCTGTATGACGGTCGCACTGGCGAAGCCTTCGACCGCCAGGTGACGGTGGGTTACAAGCATGTGCTGAAGCTGCACCACCTGGTCGACGACAAGATGCACGCGCGTTCCACAGGGCCGTACTCGCTCGTCACGCAGCAGCCGCTGGGCGGCAAGGCGCAGTTCGGCGGCCAGCGCTTCGGCGAAATGGAAGTGTGGGCATTGGAAGCCTACGGCGCGTCCTACGTGCTGCAGGAAATGCTGACGGTGAAGTCGGACGATGTGAACGGCCGTACCAAGGTGTACGAGAACATCGTCAAGGGCGACCACAAGATCGAGGCGGGCATGCCGGAATCCTTCAACGTGCTGGTGAAGGAAATCCGTTCGCTCGGCATCGACATCGATCTGGAACGTTATTAATTTAGGGTGAGGACACAGCCATGAAAGCATTGTTAGATCTTTTCAAGCAGGCCACCCACGAGGAAGAGTTCGACGCCATCAAGATTGGCCTGGCGTCGCCGGAGAAAA
>JBGSZD010000144.1:0-2960 GCA_041750575.1 Thiobacillus sp.
CGGTGTCGCCCAGACCGAGCACCAGAACCTTCTTGCCGGTAAGTTGCAGGCTGTCGTAGTTCATCTGAGCTTCAGACTCGACAGGCCGATCAGCACCAGCATCATCGAAATGATCCAGAACCGCACCACGACCTGGTTTTCCTTCCAACCCTTCAATTCGTAGTGGTGGTGGATCGGTGCCATGCGGAAGACGCGCTTGCCGGTGAGCTTGAACGACGCCACCTGGATCATCACCGACAGGGTTTCCATCACGAACACGCCGCACATGATGAAGAGCACGATTTCCTGGCGCACGATGACGGCCACCACGCCGAGCGCGGCACCGAGCGCCAGCGCGCCGACGTCGCCCATGAAGACTTCGGCCGGATAGGCGTTGAACCACAGGAAGGCCAGACCCGCACCCGCCATGGCCGCACAGAACACAGCGAGCTCGCCCGCACCCGGAATGTGCGGCAAGCCGAGGTATTTGGAAAACACGGCGTTGCCCGCAACATAGGCAAAGATCGCCAGGGCGGAGGCCACCATCACCGTCGGCAGAATCGCCAGACCGTCCAGTCCATCGGTCAGGTTGACCGCATTGCTGGAACCGACGATGACGAAATAGGCGAGCGCGATAAACGCCGCGGCGGACAGCGTGAGCGTGGCGTGCTTGAGGAAAGGAATGATGAGCTCGGTGTGCGCCGGCAGGCTGGCGGTTTGCCACAGGTAGACCGCGACGGCGAGGCCGATCACTGACTGCCAGAAATACTTCCAGCGCGACGGCAGGCCGCGCGAGTTCTTTTCGACCACCTTGCGCCAGTCGTCGACCCAGCCGATGACGCCAAAACCGACCAGGGTGGCAAGCGCCACCCACACGTAATCGTTCGAGAGATCCGCCCACAGCAGCGTGGTGACGGCAACCGATACCAGGATCAGCGCGCCGCCCATGGTCGGCGTGCCGGCCTTGACCAGGTGGGTTTGCGGGCCGTCGCTGCGCACCGACTGGCCGATTTTCAGCGCGGTGAGTTTGCGGATCACCGCCGGGCCGACGATGAAGGAAATCGTCAGTGCGGTCAGCGTGGCCATCACCGCGCGCAGCGTCAGGTAATTGAAGACGTTGAATGCGCGGATGTCCTGGCCGAGTTGCTGAAACAGCCACAAGAGCATGTCAGTGCCCCTCCATAAAGCTATTGACCACGCGTTCCATCTGCATGAAGCGCGAACCTTTCACCAGCACGGTGGTGTCGGCGTTCAGTTCGTTTTCGAGTTCGGCGAGCAGTTCCTGGATGCGCTCGAAATACATGGCGCCCGCACCGAATGCGCCGACGGTTTCCCTTGTCAGCTCGCCCAGCGCCAGGAGTTTGTCCACCCCGGCGGCACGCGCGGCGAGGCCGATTTGCGCGTGCATCGCCGCAGCGTCATGGCCCAGCTCGCCCATGTCGCCGAGCACCAGCAGTTTTCTGCCGGGTTGCTGCGCCAGCACCGCAAGCGCGGCTTTCACCGAGTCGGGATTGGCGTTGTAGGTGTCGTCGATGAAGGTGCTGCCGTGCAGCGCGGGTTTGCGTTGCAGGCGGCCTTTGACGCCCGCGAATCCCGACAGCCCGGCGACGATGCTGCGGTGGCTGACGTCGAGCGAGAAAGCGGCTGCGGCCGCAGCGAGCGCATTCATCACGTTGTGCGCGCCCGGAACCTGCAAGCGGATATCGAGCGTGGCATTGGGTAGCGCGAGCGTGAGCGTCGAACCCAAAGCGTCAGGCTGAAAGCGCCCATGCACCTTGGCCATCTCGCCGAAACCAAAGTCGACGCTGCAGCGCTGCGCATTGGCCTCGCGCCAGATCCAGGCATGCGGATCGTCGGCGTTGAACACGGCGATGCCGGCGTCCGACAGGCCGTTGAAGATTTCGCCCTTGGCGCGCGCAATATTCTCGACTGAGCCGAGGAAGCCGATGTGCGCCGACAATGCATTGTTGACCACGGCCACGTCGGGATGCGCCAGTCGCGTCAGATAGTCGATCTCGCCCGCGTGGTTCATGCCCATTTCGAGCACGGCAAATTGATGCGCCGCACGCAGGCGCAGCAGCATCAGCGGCAGGCCGATGTCGTTGTTGAGGTTGCCTTCGGTAGCCAGCACGGCGGCATCGCTGCCGGTTTCCACTCGCAGGATGGCGGCGAGCATTTCCTTCACCGTGGTCTTGCCGTTGCTGCCGGTGATGGCGACGACCGGAATATCGAAGCGGCGGCGCCAGGCGGCGGCGAGTTGCCCCAGCGCCAGGCGGGTGTCGTCCACGCGGATCGCCGAAGCAATGTTCGGCGCCTGGGTGTGATCGAGCACCACGCCTGCCGCACCCTGTTGCAATGCCTGCGCGGCGAACGCCCCGCCATCGAATTTTTCACCGCGCAAGGCGACGAAAAGATCGCCCGGCCGGATCGCCCGGCTGTCGGTGGACACGCGCAGCACGCTGGCATCGGTGCCAGCGAAGGAGACACCCAGCAGGGTGGCAACCTCGGAAAGCGGAAGGTTCATGTCCATGCGGCCAGCGCCTTTCTTGCCATTGCCACGTCGGAGAATGGCAGGCGTTCGCCAGCGATTTCCTGATAGTCCTCGTGGCCCTTGCCGGCGATGAGGACGACGTCGCCCTGATGCGCACCGCCGATGGCTTCGAAGATGGCGCGCGCGCGATCCGGTTCGACACGAGGCTTGCCGCGCACGCCGCCGAGGATGTCGTCGATGATGGCCTGCGGGTCTTCGTGGCGCGGGTTGTCGCTGGTGACCCAGACTTCATCGGCGGTCTTGCCGGCGGCTTCGCCCATGAGTGGGCGTTTGCCCTTGTCGCGATTGCCGCCGCAGCCAAAGACGCAAATCAGCCGGCCGCCGGCCGCGATTTCACGCAGCGTGGCGAGGACTTTTTCGAGCGCGTCCGGGGTATGCGCGTAATCGACGACAACCAGCGGGTGAGCGCCGCCGCCCAAGGTTTCCATGC
>JBGSZD010000145.1:0-3157 GCA_041750575.1 Thiobacillus sp.
GCCACGGCGCCGGCGCCGGTTCCCCCGCCGGCCCCGGCACCGGTACCTGTCTCCGAAGCGACCCCGGCGCCATCCGTGGCCCTGTGAACCTCATGCTCGATATCGCGCTCGAATCGGATATGCTGAAAATCTGTCCCTTCATCGTCGCGCCATGAAAGACAACATTCATCCGCTGATCCAGCACACCCCGACCGACTCCGGCAACGTGAGTATCCCGGCGTTGAAGGTGCTGTCGGAGATCACCACCAGCCTGTCGACCGATTCCAACGTCGAACAGCTGCTGGGGCGTTTTCTGTCGACCATGATCCGGCTGGCTGGCGCGCAGGCCGGCGCGGTGCGCGTCATCACCGACGACCGCACCCACCTGCGCCTCATCGGCTCGGTCGGCCTGCCGGCCGAAATGATCGAACACGAAGCCATCGTCAGCGTCGATTGCGGCGTGTGCGGCAAGGCCGCGCGCGAAGTCACGGTGAGCAGCTGGAACAACGTCGCCTTCTGCAAGCGCCAGGCCAACGACGCCTATTTCAGCGGTGCCTGCAATACCGTAGTAGCGGTACCGCTGATGCACAAGAACCAGGTGATGGGCGTCTACAACCTGTTTCTCGACGAAGGCCACACCGTACCCGAGGACGTGCGCCTGCTGTTCCGCTCGATCAGCGAGCACCTCGGCATCGCGCTGGAAAACGCCCGGCTGACGCGCGAGAACATGCGCATCTCGCTGATGAACGAGCGCCAGATGCTGGCCAACCAGATCCACGATTCGCTGGCGCAGACGCTCGCCTACGCCAAGATGCGGCTCACCGTGCTCTCCGATGCGATGCGCCACGAGGACTACCCCAAGGCCAACCGCTATCTCGGCGACGTCGAGGAAGCGGTCGACCTTGCCTACGCCGACCTGCGCGACCTCATCACCCAGTACCGTGACCGCATCAACCCGCGCGGCCTGGTGCCTGCGATCCAGGAAATGGCCAAGAGCTTCCGCAAGAAAGCCAACGCCGACGTCGACTTCCTCAACCTGGTGCAGGACGTCTCGCTCACGCCCGACGAGGAAATCCAGGTCTTCCACATCATCCAGGAATCGCTCTACAACATCGCCAAGCACGCCCGCGCGCGCCACGTTGTCATCACCCTCGACCTGGAAGACGGCCAGTACATCGTCAACGTCGCCGACGACGGCGTCGGCGTGCAGAAGAAAAACGACGAATCGTCCACCATGGGCAAGAGCTTTGGCCTCACCATCATGCGCGAACGCGCCGCCAAGCTCGACGGCAAGCTCAGCGTGGAATCGCGCCCGGCCGGCGGCACCGTCATCCGCCTCGTCTTCCCGCAGCGCCAGTCCCAACACAGCCAGCCCGAGCACGCATGAGCCTCACCCGCATCGTCCTCGTCGACGACCACACCCTCTTCCGCAAAGGCCTCGCCGAACTGCTCGAACAAAGCGGCAGCATCGAAGTCACCGCCTTCACCGGCAAGCCCGACGAAGTCAGCCCGCTGCTGCATGCCCACCGCCCCGACGTGCTGCTGCTCGACCTCAACATGCCCGGCACCGACGGCATCACCCTGATGCAGCAGTTGCGTGAAGAAGGCTACACCCTGCCGGTGCTCATCCTCACCCTGTCCGAAGCCGAAGAAGACCTCGCCCGCGCCCTGCGCGCCGGCGCCAACGGCTATCTGCTGAAGAGCATGGAACCCGACGAAGTCGTCGACGCCATCCTGCGCGCCCAGCGCGGCGAAACCGTCGTCGCCCCCGCCATGACCGCCAAGCTCGTCAAGCTCTACGACCAGAAAGGCCAGGACGCGAGTTCCTTGCTGGATGCCCTGACCCCGCGCGAACGCGAAATCCTCACCCACCTGTCGCGCGGCGAAAGCAACAAAGCCATCGCCCGCACCCTCGACATCAGCCACGACACCGTCAAACTGCACGTGCGGCATATCCTCGCCAAGCTGAACCTGTCGTCGCGGGTGGAAGCGGCGGTGTTTGCGGTGGAGCATCGGGTGGCGCCGGGCGGGCGAACGGAAGGGCGCTAAATGGAAACATCCAAGCTCACTGAAAATCAATCCGACCCTGGCCCCTTTGATTGCCTTTGATTGCTTTGATTGGCGCTGGCCTCTTTGATTGGCAACAGTTAGCCACCTTATGGCAGCGACTCGCTCCGATGACTTGCCAATGGTCTTTGTGACCCACGCATCCGATATTCTTGGAGACACCAGCCTTGGCCTCAGTGGTGCGCAGATCGTTAAACTGACAGCGGCCTATGCGGTCGACGCGAAAGTTGATATTCCACACAGCACCTATCCATTTGAAAGGCAGGGCATCAACAAGCGCACTGCCTTAGCGGAGAACATTGCTGCTTTTCCATCGGAGTGGCGTTACAAGATCATCCGCGAACTCTGTGATAACTACGCCATTCAAAGACTGAACTCTGTCGCCGCAAACAAGCTCAAGGTTCAGTTGTTTTCGCGCTATGGCCATTTGAGCGGTGAAGCCAACCCTACCGACCTAAATCAAGCGCTCATTGAAGAAACAAAGCACTGGCTCAGTGCTTTTCCGAAGTCGCTCGATCTCTACGTGCAAGCGGAAGCCAAGCTATCTCATGGAATTTTCGATCGCAACGTCCTCGACGATTTGCGCCTTGGCCTTGAGACACTTCTCCATGAGCTTCTTGGGAATCACAAGTCTCTGGAAAACCAGTTGCAACCTCTGGGGGCCTTCATTAAGGAACGCGATGGCTCGCCCGAGTTGGCGAACATGTTCGTGAAGCTAATTGAGTATTACGCGAAGTATCAAAATACCTATGTCAAACACGATGCCGCCGTTGTCGAGCAGGAAGTCGATTTCGTCTTTGAAATCACGTCCTGCTTTATGCGTCACCTCGTTCGCATCTTCGGGCGAACAGGTGGCTCGCGATAATGGGCCAGGCTCAAAATTAAAATGAACAGGCCACGCCGCACAACCTGATTCTCCGAACCAAGACATCCACAATTGAAAACGGGGGCCTGAGCCCCCGTTGTTGCGGATCGCGGCGCGCTTACCGCAGCGGCACCAGTTCAACCCGGCGGTTCATCGCGCGGCCCATTTCGGTCGCATTGTCGGCGAGCGGGCGCGATTCGCCGTAGCCCCTGGCGCTCAGGCGGTCGGCGGCGACGCCCTTGGCGA
>JBGSZD010000146.1:0-3816 GCA_041750575.1 Thiobacillus sp.
TTTGTTACAGATATTGTCGGTCTCGGTTTTCGAGAAAACCCTTATTTCATGCGCCCTGCAGCCAGACACCACCAGAAGCATTCCGCTGCCACCAGATAACCAACTGATTTTGTTTGATTTTTAACCGGACACTACTGGGGGAACATCTCTTCTAACCGTGGTATGGCTACGTTAACGTCTTTGGCTGGTGCCACGATAATAATCGGACATTAGTATCCAGATTGACTGCATTCAAGGTCAAGTTATATTTTTTGGGCGCTCCCGTCAATTTCGTCATGACGGGCGCCGGCTTCCTTTGCTTGATTTGAGCGAATTCCGACTTACCTCAATGTGGACAAATGCCGGAATGACGAAATAAAAAACGGGGCCGAAGCCCCGTTTAATTTGCAACATCCAGCGAATCAGCCCTTGGCGGTGAACTTGAAGTCTTCCGGCAAGGCCAGCGTGTCGGCCCAGACGTTCTTCGCCCACGATTCCATGTAGGCCATTTCCAGTTCGCTTTCCTCGGCGGAGATACCGTTGGCATCCTTGGGCGGCACCATCGACTGCTTCTCTTCGTTCCAGCGGAACACGGTGGCGACGTGGAAGGCCGTGCCCATGCCGGTACCCGAATAGCAGGTGTTGGTGACCACCGGGGCCGGATCGACCGAGCGGCCGGAGAACATTTCCGACAAGGCGTAGGCGCACATCTTGCCGGTGTTGTTGGCCACCGAGCCGGATTTCGGGAAGTTGGTCAGTGCGGAGTCACCCAGGATATGGATGTTCTTCACGACCTTGGACTCGAAGGTGCGGTAGTCGATGGTGCACCAGTTGCCGTTGTTGCCATCGCGCACGCCGGCCATGCCGCAGATCGTGGCAGCGCGCATCGGTGGCACCACGTTGATGACGTCGCCTTTGACGTCGTCGAACTCGGTGCTGACCATCATCTTGGCGGCATCGACAGCACGCGGCTGGTTGTTCGGACGGTAGTCGATCATGCTGTTGTCGGTCTTGTAGCCGAAGTGCTTCTTCCAGGCCGCCTCGAACAGTGGCTTCTTGGAGGCGATGTCCGGGTTGCCGTCCAGGATGATGACTTTCGATTTGGGCTTGGCTTGCTTGAAGTAACTGGCAACCATGCAGGCGCGCTCGTAGGGTCCAGGCGGACAGCGGTACGGCGCCATCGGCACCGACATCACGAAAGTGCCGCCGTCGGGCATGGCTTCGAGCTGCTTGCGTAACGTGCCCGTCTGGTCGGCGCTGGCTTTCCAGGCGTGCTTGATGGTTTTCTGCGCTTCGGCATTGTAGCCCTGCACTTTGTCGAACAGCAGTTCGACGCCGCCAGCCAGGACCAGACGGTCGTAGGGGAAGGTCTTGCCGCCTGCGGTGGTCACAGTCTGCTTTTTGTTATCGATGGCGGTCACCGTGTCTTTCACCCAGGCATCGACCATTTTGTGGACGTAGGTGTAAGGCATCTCGATATCCTGCATCTGGTTGATGCCGGCCAGCACGGTGTTCGAGAACGGGCACGAGGTAAAGTGGTCGTTCGGTTCGATGACCGTGATGATGGCCTTGGGATACCAGGTTTTCATGTATTTGGCGAAGGTGGAACCGCCGAAACCGGCGCCAACGACGACGATATTGGGCGCATAGTTGCCGGAGAGATAGGTGGCGCAGCCACCCAGGCTGGCAACGGCGGCCACGCCGGCAGTACCGGCGGTGGTCTTCAGAAAGTCGCGACGATTAATGGTCATGATGTGTTTTCTCCTTGAAATCGCGATTACTTGATGGCGGCGAAGTACTTGCCCATCGCTTCGAATTCGGCGTCGGAATAGCCGGAGGCGTGTTTCTTCATGACCGTGGCGCCCGGACGGGTACCGGCGCGGAAGGCCTTCATCTGTTCGACGAAGTACTTGGGCTCGACGCCAGCCAGGCTGGGAATGGCGCCGCGGCTTTTGCCGTCGGGGCCGTGGCAGTAGGAACAGTTAGCAGCCATGAAGCGGGTGCGCGGGTCGGCGTGAGCCGTGAGCGCAACGCCCAGTGTGCCCGCTAGCAACAGGGTTGTAACGAAGGATTTTTTCATTGGTACTCCTCCAAACGATTAAAAAAACAGGAACCGATAGCGTTATGGCAGCTGCGATTGCTACGGGCTTCTTGGTTGCCCGTCCGACACCGTCAACTACCTGCGACTGAGGCGGGTTTCTTGGTTTCCCGTCTCGTGACGGCATCATTAAGTAGCATAAAAATACTGTCAACAAGCGGCCGCTTATATAGCGGGGTTTTTCGCCGTGTTGAGCAGATATTTTTTTAATGGTGTGGTTTTTAGCTGCGTGCGCCCAGATTCAGGGCCAGATTTTTGCTGGTTTGACGTGCTGCTTCGTCGGCGTCGCGATCCCAGGTTCCGCTCACCCAGCCGCCCAGATTGTCGAGCGCGATTTGGCCGAGCGCATCGATCCAGCGCGGGTGTTCGTTGAGTGCGGGGATGTAGTGGAATGCCTTGCCACCCGCCGCGAGGAAACTGGCGCGGCCTTCCATCGCCAGTTCTTCCAGGGTTTCCAGGCAGTCCGCGGTGAAGCCGGGTGCAACCACATCGACGCGTGCCACGCCTTCGCGGCCGAGCGCCTCCAGCGTTTTGTCGGTATAGGGTTGCAGCCATTCGGCCTTGCCGAAACGCGACTGGAACGTCAGGCGGAATTGCTTGGCTTCGAGACCCAGCGCCGCGGCCAGCAGGCGCCCGGTTTTCTGGCATTCGCAGTGGTAAGGGTCGCCCTTGTCGAGCGTGTAGCGCGGCACGCCGTGAAAGCTCATCAGCAGCACGTCGGGGCGGCCGTGCATCTGCCAGTAGTCGCGGATGTTGGTGGCGAGTGCCTGGATGTAGGCGGGGTGATCGTGATAGTGCTTGAGCGTGCGCAGCGCCGGCTGGTTGCGCACTTTCTGCAGCCAGTCGAATGCCATGTCGAAGGCGGTGGCGGTGGATGACGCGGCGTATTGCGGATAGGCCGGCAGGATCAGGATGCGGTCGCAGCCGGCGGCTTTCATGCGCGCCAGTGTCTCCGGGATGCCGGATTGACCATAGCGCATCGCGTATTCGACCATGAAGGGGCTGGCGATTTTTTCGCCCAGCCAGCCTTTCAGCAGCTTGGCCTGTTTTTCGGTGTGCACTTTCAGCGGCGAGCCGTCGGCAGTCCAGATCGCCGCGTATTTTTCGGCCGACTTTTTCGGACGCGTGTTGAGGATGATGCCGTTGAGAATCAGCCACCACACGGCGCGCGGAATTTCCACCACGCGCGGGTCGGATAAAAATTCTTTGAGGTACGTGCGCAGCGCTGGTCCGGTTGGCGCTTCGGGGGTGCCGAGGTTGACCAGCAGAATGCCGGTACGGGCCTGCTGGCCGTGGGCGTATTCAGGCTCTTTCAGGTAGCTCATGGAGAGGAATCAGTGATGGGAAAGCGCGTTGGACAGCAGCCTGGCGGTGATGTCGACGATGGGCACCACGCGCTCGTAGGCCATGCGCGTGGGGCCGACGACGCCGAGCGTGCCGACCACCTGGCCATCGACGGAATAGGGCGCGGTGACCAGGCTGCATTCGTCGAGCGGCAGCAATTCGGATTCGCCGCCGATGAAAATCTGCACGCCGGAAGCGGTGCGCGATTGATCGAGCAGTTGCAGCAAGCCGGTCTTCTGCTCGAAGGCGTCGAACAGGCGGCGCAGGTTGCCCATGTTGCTGGAGAGCTCTTCGACGTCGAGCAGCTTGCGACTGCCCGAGACCACCACGTTGTCCTGGCTGGCGTCGTGCGCCTGGCTGCCGGCGTCGACCGCGGCGGCCATCAGGCGGGTGAT
>JBGSZD010000147.1:0-5505 GCA_041750575.1 Thiobacillus sp.
GGCGCACATCGCGGCGATTGCCAAGGCGGTCGAAGGCGTCGCGCCGCGGGTGCCGCCGGTGCTGGAACCGGCGATGCGCCTGTCCGGGCTGGAGCCGTTCAACGTCGGCAAGGATTCGCTGTTCGTCAACGCCGGCGAGCGCACCAACGTCACCGGCTCGCGCGCCTTCGCCAAGATGGTCCTCGAAGGCCGCTACGACGACGCGCTGTCGGTGGCACGCCAGCAGGTGGAGAACGGCGCGCAGGTGATCGACATCAACATGGACGAAGGCATGCTCGACGCCGAGGCGGCGATGGTGCGCTTCCTGCACCTGATCGCGTCCGAGCCCGACATCGCGCGGGTGCCGATCATGATCGACTCGTCGAAGTGGAGCGTCATCGAGGCCGGTCTCAAATGCATCCAGGGCAAGGGCATCGTCAACTCGATCTCGATGAAGGAAGGCGAAGCCGAATTCATCGAGCGCGCCAAACTGTGCCGCCGCTACGGCGCAGCGGTGATCGTGATGGCCTTCGACGAAGCCGGCCAGGCCGACACCTACGCGCGCAAGACCGAAATCTGCTCCCGCGCGTACAAACTCTTGACCGAAACCGTCGGCTTCCCGGCGGAAGACATCATCTTCGATCCGAACATTTTCGCGGTCGCCACCGGCATCGAGGAACACGCGAATTACGCGGTCGACTTCATCGAAGCCACCCGCTGGATCCGCCAGAATCTGCCGCACGCCCACATATCCGGCGGTGTGTCGAACGTGAGCTTCTCGTTCCGCGGCAACGACGGCGTGCGCGAAGCGATCCACACTGCCTTCCTCTTTCACGCGATCCAGGCCGGCATGGACATGGGCATCGTCAACGCCGGGCAGTTGGGCGTATACGCCAATCTCGACCCGGAATTGCGCGAGCGCGTCGAAGACGTGCTGCTCAACCGCCGGGAGGATTCGACCGAACGCCTGGTGACGTTCGCCGAGGGGGTGAAAAGCGGTGCGAAGGAAAACGTCGTCGATCTCGCCTGGCGTCAACTTCCGGTCAGTGAGCGCTTGAGCCACGCGCTGGTACAGGGCATCACCGAATTCATCGTCGAAGACACCGAAGCCGCTCGGCTCGAAGCCGAGCGCCCACAGCACGTCATCGAAGGTCCGCTGATGGCCGGCATGAACGTCGTCGGCGACCTCTTCGGCGCAGGGAAAATGTTTCTGCCGCAGGTGGTGAAATCGGCACGGGTGATGAAGCAAGCGGTCGCCCACCTGATCCCCTACATCGAAGCCGACAAGCTGGCCGGCGACGCGCAAAGCGCAGGCAAGATCATCATGGCCACGGTGAAGGGCGACGTGCACGACATCGGCAAGAACATCGTCGGCGTGGTGCTCGGCTGCAACGGCTACGACATCGTCGACCTCGGCGTCATGGTGCCGGCGCAGAAGATCCTCGACGCCGCCAAGGAGCACAAGGCCGACATCATCGGTCTGTCGGGCCTGATCACGCCGTCGCTGGAAGAAATGGCGCATGTCGCGAAGGAAATGCAGCGCCAGGGCTTCACCATTCCGCTCTTGATCGGCGGCGCGACGACCTCGCTGGCGCACACGGCAGTGAAGATTGAGCCGAATTACGAACACCCGGTGGTGTACGTGAAGGACGCGTCGCGCGCGGTGGGCGTCTGCACCCAACTGCTGTCGAGAGAGCTGCGCGAGGCCTTTGCCGCCGACATTCGCGCTGACTACGCGCAGACGCGCGAACGCCATCTCAAGCACAAATCCGACACCGTGCGCCTACCCCTGGCCGAGGCGCGCGCGAACAAATTCAAAATCGACTGGGCCCGCACCACGCCCCCCGCACCCAAGCAGCCCGGCCTCCATGTGCTGAAAGCCTACGATCTGGCGAAGCTGGTTGAGCTCATCGACTGGACGCCATTCTTCGCGTCATGGGAACTGCACGGCAAGTTTCCGAAGATTCTCGACGACGAGGTGGTCGGCGCTGAGGCGAAGAAGCTCTATGCCGACGCCCAGACGATGCTGAAGAAAATGATTGCGGAGAACTGGGTCGAAGCGCGCGCCGTGTTCGGCCTCTTCCCCGCCAACACGGTCAATGACGACGACATCGCCGTCTACACGGACGAATCGCGCTCCAGTGTATTGATGACCTGGCACAACCTGCGCCAGCAGATGAAAAAACCGGAAGGCCGTGCCAACTTGTGCCTCGCCGACTTCGTCGCGCCCAAATCCAGCGGGCTGAAAGATTATTTGGGTGCGTTTGTGGTGACGGCCGGCATCGGCGAGGACGAACGCGCGAAAGCCTTTGAAGCCGCGCACGACGACTACTCGGCGATCCTGTTCAAGTCGCTGTGCGACCGTCTCGCCGAGGCTTTTGCCGAGCACCTGCATTTAAGGGTGCGCCGCGAATTCTGGGGCTACGCCAGCGAGGAAGCGCTCGCCAACGACAAACTGATCGCGGAAAAATACCAGGGCATCCGCCCGGCACCCGGCTACCCTGCCTGCCCCGAGCACAGCGAGAAAGCCGCCTTGTTCGAGGTGCTCGACGCCACCGCCGGCATCGGCGTCAAACTCACCGAGAACTTCGCCATGTGGCCAGGCGCAGCGGTATCGGGTTTTTACCTCTCGCACCCCGACAGCCAGTATTTCGCCGTCGCCAAACTCGAAAAAGATCAGATCGAGGACTACGCCCGCCGCAAGGGCTGGGACATGGCAACGGCGGAACGCTGGCTGGCGCCGAACCTCGCCTACCAGCCCAGCTGACCAGTTGGGAGACTAGGGCTACCAGCCCTGGTCCAGCATCTTCTCCAGCCAGAACAAGCCAATCACGGTCTTGGTTTCGCAAATCCTGCCGCTGCGCAGCCAGTCCATCGCTTCGCCGAACGGCACCCGCAGTATTTCCAGGAATTCGTCGGGGTCGCGGCCGTGGTTTCCTTCGGTCAAGCCACGGGCGAGATAGAACGCCAACCGCTCGTCCGAATAACCAATGCAGGGATAGATGGTGGTGACTTCGCGCCACTCGGCGGCGGTGTAACCGGTTTCTTCTTCCAGTTCGCGCTTTGCGCAGGTCAGGTCATCTTCGCCGGGGTCGATCTTGCCGGCGGGTAATTCGATGAAATCACGGTGCAAGGGATAACGGTGTTGGCGTTCCAGCAACAGGTCGCCATTGTCGAATACCGGGATGACGACGACGGCACCGGGATGGACGATGTATTCGCGCGTCGACTCGCCGCCGTTGGGCAGACGCACATGGTCGCGCTTGACGTGCATCAGCCGGCCCTGAAAGACCGTTTCACTGGCCAGTTCGGTTTCTGTGAGGTTTGGGATCTCGTTTTTCATGGCCGCCATGATACCGAGCGCGGGCAAAAAAATGCCGGGGTCTTACGAACCCGGCAGAAAGGAGGAGCACGCCCCTCGTTGCGGAGAACTTCCGCTTGCCGTGCAAACAGCAAGCGCGCTCATGCTACGAAGGCTTGCCAGTTTTGGATATACAACTTTAGTTGTAGACGGACGGTAACCATTTGATATTCATGGAATAAATTTTCCGCGAATCGACTGAAAACAGGGTTTCCGAGCATGCCGACGCCCTCCAAGCGCCGCATTGGGGCGTTTCTGCCCCACCTGAGCCTCTCATTCAGAACCGCTACAGCCCCCGGACTCCTGGACAACCTGACCGGTCGACGCATCCAGCATGGGCTGGCCTCTGGCGTCGGTTTTCAGGGTACCCATGAACATCATGTTCTGGATGCGATCGAAGTTGCTATCGAGCGCAGTATCGACTTCAAGCTCAGTGAGGCCGTCGTATATATAGATGCCGCCGTTGCGCTCTTTTTCCCGTTCGTGCGGGAGGGGTTGCATCAAACGCCGCATCTGCCAGTCGTGCAACGCCTGATCGGGATCTTTCAAGACGCCAAGGCCGGGATCGGAAACGGACAGAATGCTGATAACGGCTGACACCAGCATGGGAGTGAAAGTGGATTCCATACGCACCTCCTTCGACAACATTTCATCGTGTCATCGGATGTTAGGTATAGGCGGCATGGCCAAACTGGCTATACAACTTTAGTTGTAGGCGGATCCTAACAGGCTGTTTAGAAAGACTTAATTTTTTCGCGCAGGGTCGAATACTGGCGCCGGCTGACCATCAGCCGCTCGTCCAGCCCGTCCAGACGCAAAAAATGGCCATCGTCGTCGCCCGGCAGCTTGCCGATTTCGCGGATACGTGCGCCGGCAACCAGACAGTTGCGATGGATGCGCGTGAACAGGTCGTCGAATTCGTCTTCCAGGCGGGTGAGCGATTCCTCGATCAGGAATTCGCGGGCAGCGGTACGCACGGTGACGTATTTGAGCTCCGCCTTGAGATAAAGAATGTCCGCCACCGGAATCAGGACGATGCGGCCTTTTTCGTTGACCGACAGATGGGTACGGGCTTTGGGGTGGGCCTCGCGCAAATGATCGAGCGTCGCCGCGCTCAGGCGATGTGCCCGCGACAGGGCGCGCACCAGCCGGTCGGCGCGCACCGGCTTCAGCAGATAATCGACGGCGTTCAGTTCGAACGCCTGGCAGGCATACGCATCGTAGGCGGTGCTGAAGATGATGGCCGGCGGCGTAGCCAGCTGGTTGAGGTGGGCGGCGCATTCGAGGCCATCCATGCCGGGCATGCGGATGTCGAGCAGCACCGCGTCGACCGGCTGCTGCTGCACCCGATTCAGCGCGTCCAGTCCGTTGTCGGCTTCGCCGACGATGTCGACCGGCAGCTCGGCGGCGCAATCCGCCAGCACGTCGCGCAGGCGATGGCGCGCAGGCGCCTCGTCATCGACGATCAGGATGCGCAGGGGCGGGTTGGGTGCGTTCACGGGTATAGGGAATGACGATGTTCACCTGGTAAACGGCGCCCAGCGGTTCCGACTTGAGTTGGGCGTCGAGATCGAAATGCAGCAGCAGGCGTTCGCGGATATTCGCCAGCGCGATACGGTTGCCCTTGTGGTGGCTGATTTCGGCGGCGATCGGATTGCGCACCACGATATGCACCTTGTCGCCGCTACGGTAGATGTTGAGGCTGATTTCGCCGCCGCCGGGCTGAGGTTCGATACCGTGATACACCGCGTTTTCCACCAGCGGCTGGATCACCAGCGGTGGAATCAGCGCGTCGGCCGGCATTTGATGGATGTGCCAGACAACCTGAAGGCGATCGCCCAGACGCAGCTGCTCCAGTTCCAGATAGGCGCGGGTCAGTGCGACCTCGTCTTCCAGCGGCGCGAGCTGGCTGGCGTTGCTCATCAGCGCGCGGAAGAGATCGGCCATGTTTTCCAGCGCATGTTCGGCGCGGCGCGGATCGCTGCGCACCAGCGACAGTACGGCGTTGAGGCTGTTGAACAGGAAATGCGGGCGGATGCGCGCCTGCAAGGCTTGCAGGCGCGCTTCGGTGATGGCAGGTGACAGCGCACGCGCACGCAGGTTGAAATAAGCCAGCAGACCGCCGCCCAGTACTAGCGTGAACAGCCCGACAGCGAGCGGCGGAT
>JBGSZD010000148.1:0-11709 GCA_041750575.1 Thiobacillus sp.
GCCGCGAGAAGCCCCTGTTGGACGCGGAACAGATCTTCGAGATTCTGAATCTTCGCGGTAACGAGTACTTTGCCCATCATCATGTGGCCCGCTTCGAGAGTCAGGAAAAGAAGAACGGCCTCGCGATGACACATTGTAGTGCCATCGCGAGGCCGCGAGAATAACACCATACTGCACCGGCTGGAAGCACGGTGCCGCCCCGATGATTACGCCTCGGCACCTTCCTTGATCCGCATCCCGTAGAAGGAGCGGTACACGAAGAACATCGAGATCACGAGGAACGCAATGGTCAGACCCATCCGCAGTTCCGGGTCGCCGAGCCCGGTGGCGAGCACCCGGTCGACGCCCGGCAGGCGTTCCAGATCATCCTTGATTTGCCGTGCGGTGCGGCGCAGACGTTCGTCGCTGGCAGGGCCGGTGAGCAGCACCATCGCAGTCGGGAAACCGTTCGAGGTCGTGAGTTCCTGCACATCGGGTTCCTTGGCATCGTCCGGCAGGTCGCTGTTGTACTTGTTTTGCACCAGCCGGCGCAGGTCGGTGACGCGCTTGTCGAACTGGCGTTCGGAAATTTCGCGGAAGCGCACCAGGATGACCGACGAATTGTCGCGGCTGGTGCTGGAGACGAAGCGGATGTCGGGCAGGGTGCGGATCGCCTCCTCCAGCGGATCGGTCACCTTTTTTTCCACATCTTCGGCCGAGGCGCCTGGCAGCACGGTGTTGACAACCAGCCAGTTGAAGTTGATCTCCGGATCCTGTTCGCGCGGCAGGTTGAGATAGCCCAGCACGCCGAGCAGCAGGATCACCACGAAGCTGACATTCGCCAGCGGGTGGTTGGTGATGAGGCGCGCGTAGAGACTCATGATGGGCGATCAGCGCACTTGAATTGCCATGCCGTCCTGCAACGCAAAACGGCCGTCGGTGGCGAGCCGGGTGTCGGCAGGCAGCGTCGTGGGTGCCGGGCGGCCTTCCTGGGCATCGGGCAGCGCTACGAAGCGTGCAGTCTGGGCGTTGACGGCGAACACGCCGAGTTGGCCGCTACGGCGGATCAGATAATCCGCCGGGACGAAAGTGCGCGGATCGCGCCAGCGCAGCACGCCGTTGCTGCCGGGCGCGGGCGGATTCGGACCAAAATCGAAACGCGCTTCGCGCGTGCGTGCCGATGGATTGATTGCAGGCGACACCCGCAACAGCTTGATCGCGTACTCGCGTCCCTGACTGACGAACACCGGTTTGACCCGGCTCAGCAAGTCGGCATCGACGGGCTGCACCTGGACGCTCAACTGCATGCGCGAGGTGTCCCACACCTGCACCAGCGGCGTGCCGGGGCTGGCCCATTCGCCCACCTGCGCCAGCCGGGCTTCGACGATCGCCGGGTAGGGGCTGCGCACGGTGCATTTTGCTACGTCGCGCCGGGCGGTCGCATAGGCGGCCTGATTGAGTCTGGTTTCGGCCGCGATCACCGCGACTTCGGATTGTTTCGCGTTGAGTGCGTCGCTGGAGATGAAGTTTTTCGCAGCCAGTTCGTTGCTGCGCTGCAACTGTTGTTGGGCGAGCTTGAGCCGAGCCTGGGCCGATTCGAGCGCGGCCTGCGCACGCTGCGCAGCAAGCTGAATATCGGCGCAATCGAGTTTGGCGACCACGGCGCCTTTGGCAATACGCTGGCCGGGCTCCACCGGAATGCTGACGATGCGTGCGGACAACTCAGCCGACAACTTGGCAAGGTTGAGCGACACAGCCTGCGCCGGCGCTTCGCGTTGAGGATGGATGGCGACTTCCGACAACGCGCGCGTCTTGATCGGGACGGGTGGCGCTGCCAGAACCGGTGCGCACAGCAAAATAAGTAGGCAAACGGCGAGACGCATGGCGATTGGATAAAGATAAAAAAGTACTGAAATTGTAGTGGCTGGACGATGGCTAAAGTGCGTACCAAGTGAAAGCAAAAAAAACGGCCAGGCATGGCCTGGCCGTTTTCGGGAGCATCACTGGATTAGTGAGCGGCTTCCTTGGCTTTGTCGGCCATTTCCTGCGCTTTGTCGGCACCGGCGGCGGCAGCATCGGCTGCACCTTGAGCGGCGTCGGCAGCAGCACCAGCAGCGGCATCACCCGCAGCAGCGGCAGCGTCGCCAGCAGCGGTAGCGGCATCGCCAGCGGCAGTCGCGGCAGAATCAGCAGCGCTTGCGGCTGCATCCGCAGCAGCACCAGCGGCTTCAGTCGCTTGTTCCACGGCAGGGGCGGCGGCTTCTTCAGCCTTTTGGCAAGCGGTCAGCGCCAGAGCGGCGAAGAGTGCGACGAGCAGTTTGGATTGCATGTTTTCTCCCAGAAAAAAGACTTAAACGTAAAAGGAAATGCAGGTCTGGCAACCCGCAACCGCTATTAATAGCCCGAAAGCCTCGCCAGAACAAGCGTTTCGGTGACTTTTTACAAATAAAAATCTAAAAGCGTTCGTCTTCGCGTAAATAGCGCCACTGCCCCAACGGGAGTTCGCCCAGACGCACCCGACCGATGCGTACCCGCTTCAGCCCCACTACTTTCAATCCCACCAACTCGCACATGCGGCGAATTTGCCGCTTGCGGCCTTCCTTCAGGATGAAGCGCAACTGATCGGCATTCTGCCAGCCTACCCGAGCCTGCCGCAATCTGCGACCGTCGAGCGACAGCCCGTGATTCAGCAGCGCCAACCCACGTTCGTCGAGCCGGCCTTCGACTCGCACCAGATATTCCTTCTCGGCATCCGAGTCGTCGCCGATCAATTGCTTGGCAATGCGCCCGTCCTGCGTCAGCACCAAGAGGCCGGTCGAATCGATGTCGAGTCGACCGGCGGGCGCCAGGCCTTTCAGGTGCGTTGGATGAAACGCCTGCCCGGCGCGCCCGTCCTGCCACAGCGTCTCGGGACGGATCAGCGTCACGGCCGGTTGATAGCCCGGCTCCGGCTGGCCCGACACATAGCCGATCGGCTTGTGCAGCAGAATGGTGACGCGCTGTTGCTGCTGTGCGCTGGCCTGTGTGTCGAGACGAATCGCGCAGTCGGGATCGACTTTGGTGCCGAGTTCGCTTACCCGCTTGCCATCGACAAACACCAGTCCACGCTCGATGTAGCTGTCCGCTTCGCGGCGCGAGCACAGCCCGCGTTCGGACATGAGTTTGGAAAGACGGACAGGTTCGGCCATGTCAGTGCCGCGCCAGTACGGGCTGCAGGTATTTGCCGGTATGGCTGGCCGGATTGTCAGCCACGGCTTCGGGCGTGCCTTCGGCGATGATCTCGCCGCCGCCGGCGCCGCCTTCCGGGCCGAGGTCGATCAGCCAGTCGGCAGTTTTGATGACGTCGAGATTATGTTCGATGACGACGACGCTGTTGCCCGCACCGCTTAGACGCTGCAATACTTTCAGCAGCAGGTCGATGTCGGCGAAATGCAGCCCGGTGGTGGGTTCATCGAGGATGTAGAGGGTGCGGCCGGTGTCGCGTTTGCTGAGTTCGAGCGCGAGCTTGACGCGTTGCGCCTCGCCGCCGGACAGCGTGGTGGCGGACTGGCCGAGGCGGATGTAGCCGAGGCCGACGTCGAGCAGGGTTTGCAACTTGCGCTTGACCACCGGCACGGCGGCGAAGAACTCATGCGCCTGTTCGATGGTCATTTCCAGTACGTCGCGGATAGTCTTGCCCTTGTAGTTCACTTCCAGCGTTTCGCGGTTGTAGCGCGCGCCGTGGCAGACGTCGCACGGCACGTAGATGTCAGGCAGAAAGTGCATTTCGACCTTGATCACGCCGTCGCCCTGGCAGGCCTCACAGCGGCCGCCCTTGACGTTGAAGCTGAAGCGACCTGGCCCGTAGCCGCGCATCCGGGCTTCGGGTACGCCAGCGAACAGCTCGCGGATCGGCGTGAACAGCCCGGTGTAGGTCGCGGGGTTGGAACGCGGGGTGCGGCCAATCGGCGACTGATCGACGTTGATGACCTTGTCGTAAAACTCCAGCCCGTGGATCTCGCCGTGCGGCGCGGGCTCGGTGGATGAGCCATACAGATGGCGCGCGACGGCGTCGTAGAGCGTGTCGTTGATCAGCGTCGATTTGCCTGAACCCGACACGCCGGTGACACAGACGAACAGCCCGACCGGCAGATTGAGGGTGACGTTTTTCAGGTTGTTGCCGCTGGCATTCGTCACCACCAACTTCCGTTCGGCATCCGGCGCACGGCGTTTTTTCGGAATGGCGATGTTGCGCCGTCCGGAAAGATACTGGCCGGTGAGTGAGTCCTTGCTGAGGCGAATTTCTTCCGGCGTCCCCTCGGCCACCACTTCGCCGCCGTGCACACCCGCACCGGGACCCATGTCGACCACGTAATCGGCGGCGCGGATCGCATCCTCGTCGTGTTCGACCACCAGCACCGAGTTGCCGATGTCGCGCAGGTGTTTCAGCGTCGCGAGCAGGCGGTCGTTATCGCGCTGGTGCAGGCCGATCGAGGGCTCGTCGAGCACGTACATCACGCCGGTGAGGCCGGAACCAATCTGCGAGGCCAGCCGAATCCGCTGCGATTCACCGCCCGACAAGGTGTCGGCGGAGCGGTCGAGCGACAGGTAATCGAGCCCGACGTTGTTGAGGAAGCCGACGCGGGCGACGATTTCCTTGACGATCTTGTCGGCGATATGTGCGCGGTGGCCTTCGAGCGTGAGCGTCTCGAAAAATGCCAGCGCCTGCTTCAGCGGCATCGCGCTGACTTGGTAAATCGGCACGCCGCCGACCATCACATGGCGTGCTTCCTCGCGCAGGCGCGTGCCATTGCAGGCGGGGCAGGGCTTGTTGTTCTGGTATTTGGCCAACTCCTCGCGCACCGCCATCGAGTCGGACTCGTGGTAGCGCCGCTGCATGTTGGCGAGCACGCCTTCGAACGGATAGCTGCGCGTGGTGAAGCCACCACGCGGTGCCAGCACCTGGAAGGCGATCGCCTCCTTGCCGCTGCCGTTCAGAATCACGTCCTGAATCCGCTCTGGCAGCGACTCCCAAGGCGTGTCGAGGTCGAAGCCGTAATGCATCGCCAGGCTTTGCAGCATCATGTAGAAAAACTGGTTGCGCTTGTCCCAGCCCTTGATCGCGCCGGAGGCCAGCGACAGATGCGGGAAGGCGACCACACGTGCGGGATCGAAGAAGGTGATCTGGCCGAGACCGTCGCAGGTGGGGCAGGCGCCCATCGGATTGTTGAACGAAAACAGGCGCGGTTCCAGTTCGGGCAGGGCATAGCTGCAAATCGGACAGGCGAATTTGGCCGAGAACAGATGTTCCTTGTCCGAGTCCATTTCCACCGCCAGTGCACGCCCGTCGGCGTGGCGCAGCGCGGTCTCGAAGCTTTCGGCCAGGCGCTGCTTGGCGTCGGCGCGTACTTTCAGGCGGTCGACGACCACTTCGATGGTGTGCTTCTTGTTCTTGTCGAGCTTGGGCACGGCGTCGATTTCGTGCACCTTGCCGTCGACCCGCACCCGCACGAAACCCTGTGCGCGCAGTTCGCCGAAGAGTTCGAGGTTTTCCCCTTTGCGACCCACCACCAGCGGCGCCAGCACCATCAGCTTGGTGTCTTCTGGCAGCGCGAGCACCGCATCGACCATCTGCGAGACCGTCTGCGCGGCCAGCGTGATGCCGTGCTCGGGGCACTGCGGGTCGCCGACGCGGGCGTACAGCAGGCGCAGGTAATCGTGGATTTCGGTGACGGTGCCGACGGTCGAGCGCGGGTTGTGGCTGGTGGCCTTTTGCTCGATGGAAATTGCCGGCGACAGTCCCTCGATCAGGTCGACGTCGGGCTTTTCCATCAACTGCAGAAACTGCCGCGCGTAGGCTGACAGCGATTCGACGTAGCGCCGCTGGCCTTCTGCGTAGAGCGTGTCGAAAGCGAGCGAGGACTTGCCCGAACCCGACAGCCCCGTGATTACCACCAGCTTGTTGCGCGGCAGGTCGAGGTTGACGTTCTTCAGGTTGTGGGTGCGGGCGCCACGGATGCGGATGTATTCCATTGTTTCGGTGCGGGGGCGTAATTCGCAACCTGCTAATATAACGGACTTCCAGAGTTAGCCTAACCCCGGTTAGCACATTCCGCAGTGGCCCAGATCGAACTGTCCGAGAGCATGACCCGCGCAGAAAAACGTGCTGCGTCCGGACTCGCGGCCATTTTCGGCCTGCGCATGCTGGGCATGTTCCTGATCCTGCCGGTCTTCGCGTTGTATGCCGAGCATCTGCCCGGCGGCGACAATCACACTCTGGTTGGCCTGACGCTCGGCATGTATGGCCTGACCCAGGCGATCCTGATGATCCCCTTCGGCATGGCGTCCGATCGCATCGGCCGCAAAAAAGTCATCATCTTCGGCCTCGTCGTATTTGCGCTCGGCAGCTTCGTCGCGGCGGCGGCCACCGATATCTACTGGACGATTTTCGGCCGCGCGCTGCAGGGCGCGGGGGCAATATCGGCGGCGGTCACCGCCATGCTCGCCGACCTCACCCGCGAAGAGCACCGCACCAAAGCGATGGCGCTGATCGGCTCGACCATCGGCATCGCGTTTGCCGTTTCATTGGTGGCCGGGCCGGCGCTCAACAACGTGATCGGCGTGCCGGGCATTTTTGCCTTGACCGGCGTGCTCGCACTGGCAGCGATCTGGGTGGTGAGGAACTGGGTGCCTGATCCGGCCGACAGCCATTTCCACGCCGATGCACAGGCCAATCCGGCCAAGCTCGTCGATGTCCTGAAAAACGGCCAGCTCGCGCGGCTCGATTTCGGCATCTTCGCGCTGCATGCGGCGCAGATGGCGATGTTCGTCGTGGTGCCGGTGGCGCTGAAGAACAGCGGCCTCGCCGCTGACCACCATTGGGCGGTGTACCTGCCGGTGCTGCTGGGCTCCTTCCTGCTGATGGTGCCGGCGATCATTTATGGCGAGAAGCGCGGCAAGATGAAGCCGGTGTTCATCAGTGCGGTAGCGCTGATGCTGCTGGCGCAGGTGGGCCTGGCACTTGGCATCGAGCATTTCTGGGGCATCGTGTGGCCGCTGTTCGCCTATTTCGTCGCTTTCAACCTGCTCGAGGCCAGCCTGCCCTCGCTGATTTCCAAGCTTGCCCCAGTGTCGGCCAAGGGCACCGCGATGGGGGTCTACAACACCGCGCAGGCACTGGGGCTCTTCTTCGGCGGCGTGTTCGGCGGCTGGCTGGCGCAGCACCACGGCTTTCATGCGGTGTTCATCTTCTGCGTGGTGCTGATGGCGATCTGGCTGCTGGCTTCGCTGTCGATGGTGGCGCCACCTGCGATCAAAACCCGGATGTTCCATGTTGGCGCCATGCCTGCGGACCAGGCTGCTCTGCTGAAAGCACAGCTGGCCGGTGTGGCTGGCGTGGTCGAGGCCGTGGTGCTGGCGGAAGAGGGGGTGGCCATGCTCAAGGTCAGCATCAAGGGCTGGGACGAAGCAGGCGCGCGCAGCCTGCTCGAAACTGCCTGATAGAATCCGCAACTACGTCAGGCCAAATTAAATTCAGGGGGAAAACATGGCATCCGTCAACAAAGTCATTCTGGTCGGCAACCTGGGGCGCGACCCCGAAATGCGCTATCTGCCGAGCGGCGAAGCGGTCGCCAACCTCGCCATCGCCACCACCGACAAATACAAGGACAAGACCGGGCAAATGGTCGAGCAGACCGAATGGCATCGCGTCAGCTTCTTTGGGCGCACTGCCGAAGTGTGCGGGCAATATCTGAAGAAAGGCAGTCAGGTCTACGTCGAAGGCTCGATCCGCACGCGCAAATACACCGACAAGGAAGGCGTCGAAAAATACGCTACCGAAATTCGCGGCGACCGCATGCAGATGCTGGGCAGTAAAGGCGGCGGCGGAATGGCCGACATGGACGACGGTGGTTATTCGCAGGCTGCGCCCAAGAGCCCGTCGCGCAGCGCAGCGCCTGCTGCAGCGCAACGCCCCGCCAGTAGCGGCTTCGACGATATGGACGACGACATTCCTTTTTAGAATCAAGCCGGCACGACATAACAAAGCGGAGGAACCGGCGCCTCAGCGGGCGCCGCATGAGTTGAGCGGTAAACCACACATCACATTCGGTTTGGTGGCTTGGGCGCTGCTTGCGGGCGGTGCGCCGGCGTGCGCCGACTCTGCGGGCTCAGCCGTTACCGAGAGCGATTTTCTCGACGAGCTCCCCGTGGTGCTGTCGGCATCGCGTCTTTCGCAGCCGGTGAGCGATGCGCCCGTCGCCGTGACCGTCATCGACCGGGAGATGATCCGCGCGTCGGGTTTCCGTGACATCCCCGATCTGCTGCGTCTGGTGCCGGGGTTCTCGGTCGCGTATACCCGGGACAACACCTGGGCGGCGGGGTATCACGGCTTGGGCGACGCGTATTCGCGCCGCTTCCAGGTGCTGGTCGACGGACGCTCGATTTATAGCCCGCATTACGGCGCGGTGAACTGGACCGATCTTCCGCCGGCCATCGACGACATCGAACGCATCGAAGTCGTGCGCGGTCCCAATGCTGCGATCCATGGCGCCAATGCCTTCGCGGCCGTCATCAACATCATCACCAAAACGGCGGCGCAGGTGCCGGGCGATTTCGTTTCGATGCAGGCGGGCGAATCGGCCATGCGGGGCATGGTAGCGCGTCATGGCGGGGGCGACGGCGCGGTACGCTATCGCCTGACGGCTTCGGCGCAGCAGCGCGATCGTTTCGAACGCGACATCGGTGGAAAGCCGCCCGTCAGCGGTGACAACGGCCAATATTTCGAGGCGACCCAGACATTCTTTGTCAATGGACGGGTGGACTGGCAACTTGCGCCGGATTCCGATCTGATGGCGCAACTGGGTGCGTCGCGCGGCAACTGGGACGCGGGGCGCAGCACCGATAGCGCCAGTTCGGCGCTGGAACCCAAAGAACAGGATTCGCGTGCGCTGTACCTGCATCTGGCCTGGCATAAAGTGGAATCGAATAAGCGCGAATGGCGGGTGCAGGTCTACCATAGCCAGAACCGGTTCGATGCCAATGCCCTGGCCGATGCCGGCGCCGGCATCGGTACCGTGACGGTGGATCAATACCTGTCGCAGACGCGCAGTAATATCGAGTTGCAGGTCAACGACCAGTGGCTGCCCAACCTGCGCGCGGTGTGGGGTGCGGAAGCCCGCCGCGAAACCGTGCAAAGTCCGCAAAATTACCATTCGACCAAAAGCTTCAGCGGTGAATTGATGCGGGCATTCGGCAATCTGGAATGGCGCACGGAGCCCTGGCTGCTGTTGCAGGGCGGCGCCATGCTGGAACATCACTACTTTACGGGCACGGATGTGTCGCCGCGCGTGGCGGCCAATTTCACGCTGGCGCCGGGGCATGTCGTCAGGCTCGGCGTTTCGCGTGCGTTCCGCTCGCCGACCTTCTTCGAAGAACTGGGCAACCAGGTGATTCTCCTGCAATCCGGCGCAGTGCTGGATACGGCGACGGTGCCGTCGGAGGGGCTCAAGCCCGAGCGCATCCTGTCGCGTGAAATCGGCTACGTGGGGCAGTGGCCCGCGGCGCGGCTGGATGTGGATGTGCGGCTGTTCGACGACCATACCAACGACTTTATCGGCCAAATGAAAGGCGATTTCGCCACCCCGGATTTCCTGATTGGCGGGATTCCCTTCAAGGCGAACGAGTTCCAGTTTGCCAATATCGGTACCGTCGATTCGCGGGGCGGTGAGATACAGCTGCGCTGGCGGCCCACTCCGGCGCTCGACGTCAGCGCCCATTTCGCGCGGGTGTTTCTGGCGGCCGATACCCTGCGGGAAAACTTTACGGTAGACATCCCGCTTTCCGCGCCACGCAACAGCTGGGGGCTGCTCGCCAGCTACCGTCTGGGCAACGGCTGGGAGACCGGTTTGTTTGCCCAGCGTAGCGACGCCCAGAAATGGCTGTCCGAAGGCGATTTCACGCAAGCCTTCACCCGCGTGGATGTGCGCCTGGCACGCCGCTGGAAATGGCAGGGGCGAGAAGTGGAAGCTGCTGTGGTGGGGCAAAATCTGGGCGAGGATTACGCCGAATTCCGCGATACCAACCTCTTCAGCCGCCGCGTCTACGGCAGCCTCAGCTTTGCCTGGTAAGGCGCGGCGGGGGCGGGATTCTTGTTATAATTCCTGCGTTTACGAGTGCTAGGAGAAGCCCGTGCCGATTTACGCCTATAAATGCGCGTCCTGCGGCTTTGCTCAGGATGAAATGCAAAAAGTGTCCGATACGCCGCTGACGGTGTGCCCGTCGTGCGGCCAGGCCGATTACGCCAAACAGGTGACGGCGCCCGGTTTTGCGCTGAAGGGAACCGGCTGGTATGCCACCGATTTCAAGGGCGGCGGCAAACCCGCAGAAACCAAGTCCGACGCCCCTTCGCCCGCGTGCGGCACGGGCGCGTGCCCGGCGTGTAACTGACGGAGAGCGACAAAACCGGGAAGCGGGCGGTGCACAAGCCGCCCGCTTCTTTGTTTTTGACTGAACCGCGCCGCTTTCAATCCTTTACCGATGAAACGCTATTTCATAACCGGACTGCTGATCTGGGTGCCGCTGGGGATCACCCTGTGGGTGCTCGATCTCCTGATCGGCACCCTGGACCAGAGCCTCACGGTGCTGCCCGCCGAATGGCAGCCGGAGGCCTTGATCGGCGTGCGGATTCCCGGCCTTGGCGTCATCCTGACCCTGCTGGTCATCGTGCTCACCGGCGTGTTCGGTGCCAACTTCTTCGGCCAGAAGATCATCGACTTCTGGGAGCGCCAGTTGATCCGCATCCCGGTGGTCAAAACCATCTACGGCAGCGTCAAGCAGGTGTCCGACACCCTCCTGTCTGGAAATGGGCATGCCTTCAGAAAAGTGCTGCTGGTGCGCTATCCGCACCCGCAGGCGTGGGCGCTGGCGTTCCAGACCAATGTGCCGAACGAGGTGATGCGCATGCTGCCGGACGAGCACGTGGCGGTGTTCATCCCCACCACGCCAAGCCCGGTCAACGGCTTTTATTTTTATGTGAAAAAGAGCGAGGTCATCGAACTGAACATGTCGGTCGACCGCGCGTTGAAAAACATCGTCTCGATGGGCGTCGTTTCGGGCGAAGCGCGCACCCTCACTCCATAGGAAGAACCATGCGTACTCATTACTGCGGCGCCGTCACTGCCGCCGACATCGGCAACACCGTCACCCTGTGCGGCTGGGCGCACCGCCGGCGCGACCACGGCGGCGTCATCTTCATCGACCTGCGCGACCGCGAGGGCATGATGCAGGTGGTGATCGATCCCGACACGCCGGAGGCGTTCAAGCTGGCCGAGGATGTCCGTTCCGAGTTCGTGCTGAAGATCGAAGGGCTGGTGCGGCCGCGCCCCGCCGGCACCGAAAACCCCAACATGGCGACCGGCATGGTCGAGATGCTGACCAAAAAGCTGGACGTGCTGAACCCCTCGCTGACGCCGCCGTTCCAGATCGACGACGACACCATCAACGAAAACATCCGCCTGCAGTACCGCTACCTCGACCTGCGCCGCGAGCCGATGCAGAAGAACCTCAGGCTGCGTTATCGCGTCTCCAAGCTCATGCGCGACTACCTCGACACACACGGCTTCATGGAAGTCGAAACGCCGATGCTGACGCGCTCGACCCCCGAGGGCGCGCGCGACTACCTGGTGCCCTCCCGCGTGCACGATGGCATGTTCTACGCGCTGCCGCAGTCGCCGCAACTGTTCAAGCAGCTCT
>JBGSZD010000149.1:0-1550 GCA_041750575.1 Thiobacillus sp.
GCGGCGATGCAGGCGGCGCTCTTGGAGGCGCATCCGGGTGCGTGGCTGCTGACGTTTCAGCGCTGGCTGTTGCAGCGCGGCTGGCGTTTATCCCCTTCAGGGGGTGCGGCGCCGGAAGTGCAGCGCTTCGTCCAGTTGTCGGCACTGGAAGGCTGGGCGCGCCGGGCGTTGAAGAAGGGGCATCGTCCGATTGTTCGGGGTGCGCGCGATTTCGCGAAGTTGCAGCCGCTGCAGCGCCACGCGCTGCGCATCGCCATCAAGCGCCAGCGCTACGCGACCGAGTTTTTTCAGTCGCTGTGTGCTGGTCGTCGTCAGGCGCGTTATCTGGATGCTTTGCGCGTTGCACAGGACAGCCTGGGCTATACCAACGATGCGCGCGTGGCGTACGAACTGCTGTGTGACGCGCATGCAAATGCGGGGCCGATGGAGGCATTCGCGCTCGGCTGGCTGGCGGCGAAACAAGCGAGTGAACCGCCTGCCGAGATTGCTAAGCATTTGCAAAATTTCGTCAAATTACCAGCTTGCTGGTAGATTCCGACTACGTTCCCCCGGCTTTTCGACGCACAATCGGCGCTCTCATGAATACACCTACGCACGAAGCCCCCACTGAAAAAATGAATATCGCGTTCCTGGAAGACGACGCGGCGTTCGCCGCCAATATTATCGAATGGCTGGAGCAGGTCGGTCACAGCGTGTCCTGGTTTCGTTCCGGTCGCGAGTGCGTGCGCGCGCTGTCCGACGAGCGCTACGACCTGTGCCTGTTCGACTGGATGCTGCCCGACATGACCGGCCCCGACGTGATGGCCAGCCTCAAGCTCAAGGGCGCATTGCCGCCAGTCATCTTCCTGACCGGGCGCGACGCCGAGGAAGACGTGGTGCAGGTGATCCAGGCTGGCGCCGACGATTACATGGTGAAGCCGCCTTCGCGCAGTGTGCTGATCGCGCGCATCCATGCCGTGGCGCGGCGCTGTTCGGCGCAGCTGCGGCCGGAACCGATACAGGATTTCGGCTCGGTGAAAGTGGATTTCGGCAGCCGTCGCTTCGAACTCGACAAACAGCCGGTGAGGCTGACCGAGAAGGAAACCGAACTCGCGCTGTATTTCTTCGGCCGGGTCGGCATGCTGTTGCCGCGCGGACACCTGATTCAGGTGGTGTGGGGCTCCAGCCCGGACATCGACACCCGCACCGTGGACGTTCATGTCAGCCACCTGCGCAGCAAACTCAAACTGGTGCCGGAAAACGGCTGGCGCCTCACCTCGGTGTACCGGCAGGGCTACCGACTGGAGCGTGTAGAATAAGGCGCATGCGCTGGCCAGCTTTTCTCACCCTGCTGTTTCTCGCCGCTCCGGCGCTATCCGCGCCGGCCCCGCTTGTCGACTCCACCCCTGAATGGCGCTATACCGTGCGCCCCGGCGATACCCTGATCGGCGTGTCGGCGCGCTATCTGACGCGCCCGGCCGACTGGCCGCGGGTGCAGCGCCACAACCGCATCGCCAACCCCCATCGTCTTAGCCCGGGCAGCAGCTTGCGCATTCCGCTGGCCTGGATGC
>JBGSZD010000150.1:0-4115 GCA_041750575.1 Thiobacillus sp.
CCTTGCCTCTGGAATCGATCACCGGGCCGATGCTGACGGTGATGGTGCCGGGGCGCTTGATGAAGGCATTCTTCGGCCATACCTCGCCGGCGTTGTGGGCCACCGGCACGATCGGGGTGCCGGTTTCCGCCGCCAGCCAGCTGCCGCCGATGCCGTACTTGCCTTTCTCGCCAGGCGCAACGCGCGTGCCTTCCGGAAACACCAGCACCCAGAATCCCTGCGCGAGCTTTTGTTTGCCCTGTGCGACGATCTGCTTCAATGCCTCACGCCCGGCGCCACGGTCGATGGCGATAGGCGATAACAGCCGGAACGCCCAGCCAAAAAACGGCACTTTCAGCAGTTCCTGCTTGATGACAGGCGAGACGGGCGGAAACAGGAACAGGAACGCCACTGTCTCCCAGGCCGACTGATGCTTGGCAAGGATGATGGCAGGTTGCGAAGGCAGGTTTTCGGCGCCCTGCACAACGTAGCGGATGCCGAGCACCCAGCGCGCCAGCCAGATCACGAGATGGTTGTAGCCGGTGATCAGCCGATAGCGCGTATGCACCGAAAACGGGAAGCTGAATAGCGCCACCACGCTGAATACGATAGTCAGCGTGGTCTGAAAAATCGCAAAAATAACCGAGCGGATCAGGCTCATGGAACCAGCTTGAGCAGGTGATCGACCGCATCACTCAAATCGGCGAACACCGGAGTGTCCTTGGGCAGGCCGCCCGCTGCCAGGGTTTTTTCGCCCTTGCCGGTTCTTACCAGATACGGCCGCGCACCAACTCTGACCGCAGCCTGCAGGTCGCGCAGCGAGTCGCCGATCGCGGGCACGTCGCTGAGGTCTCTACCATAGCGCGCAGCAATCTCGTCGAACAGCCCTGACTTGGGCTTGCGGCAGTCGCAATTGGTGTCGGCCGCGTGCGGACAATAGAACACAGCTTCGATGCGCCCGCCCGCCTGCGCCACCGCCTTGTGCATCTTGGCGTGGATGGCGTTCAGCGTCGCCATCTCGAACAGCCCACGTGCCAGGCCGGACTGATTCGTCGCCACCACCACGCGCCAGCCCTCGCGCGTCAGCCGCGCGATCGCTTCCAGGCTGCCGGGAATGGGTTTCCATTCGTCCGGCGACTTGATGAACTGGTCAGAGTCGAAATTGATGACCCCGTCGCGGTCGAGGATGATGAGTTTCATGGCTGCCTCCTTCCGTGTCCCGAAGAGAGTTTACGCCGCCAGCCGCGACAAGTCCGCCACCCGGTTCATCATCAGGTGCAGCTGGTTCAGGAGTGCCAGACGGTTGGTCTTGAGCTCAGGAACGTCTGTATTGACCATCACGTTATCGAAAAAAGCGTCGACGGGGGCCTTCAACGCAGCCAGCGCCTGCAGCGAAGTCGTGTAATCGTCGGATTCAAAAGCTGCATCGGCCACAGGTTTGATTCGCTCCATAGCCCTGAGCAAGTCCTTTTCTGCTGCCTCCTTGAGAAGCCCCTCATGGATGGCAATAGGCACTTCCCCTTCCGCCTTTTTCAGAATATTTCCGACACGCTTGTTAGCCGCAGCGAGTGCCGGTGCTTCTGGCAATGCGATAAAGGCACGTACCGCTGCGAGACGCTTGGGAATATCGCCCAGCCGCTGCGGTCGCTGGCTTACGACCGCATCGATTTCCTGCGCTGAATAGCCTTGCTCGCGCAGCAGCCCAGATAGACGCTCGAACATGAAGGTAGCCACCTGCTCGGCGATCTCTTCGGAGAAGCCTCGAACGCCAGCGGCGGCGAACAGCAGCGCATCCAGATGCAGCGGCAGGTCGCGCTCGATCAGGATGCGAACGACGCCGAGGGCGTGGCGGCGCAACGCGAACGGATCCTTGTCGCCGGTCGGCTTCTCGCCGATGCCAAACAGGCCTACCAGGGTTTCCAGCTTGTCCGCCAGCGCAACGCACAAACCCGCATCGTTACGCGGCAACTCATCGCCCGCAAAGCGCGGTTTGTAGTGATCCTCAATGGCATCGGCGACCTTCTGCGAGAGGCCTTCGTGCAGCGCGTAATAACGCCCCATGATGCCCTGCAACTCGGGGAACTCCCCGACCATATCGGTCAACAGGTCCGCCTTCGCCAGTCGCGCTGCCTTACTGACTGCGGCTTCAAGTTCCTTGCCACCCAATGTCGCAGCAATTTGGATAGCGATGAGATCGACTTTCTCGGCACGCTCGCCCTGGGTACCGAGTTTGTTGTGGTAAACCACTTTCGCCAAACTTGGTACACGTGATTCCAGCGTCTTCTTGCGATCCTGGTCAAAGAAAAACTTGGCATCGGCCAAACGCGGGCGCACCACGCGTTCGTTGCCCTGGATCACGGCGGACGCATCGGCGGGCGAGATGTTGGAGACGATGAGGAATTTGTTCGTGAGCTTGCCCGCCGCGTCCAGTAGTGGAAAGTATTTCTGGTTCGCCTTCATGGTGAGGATGAGGCATTCCTGCGGCACTTCGAGGAAGGCCTGCTCGAATTGGCCGACGAGCACGTTCGGCTTTTCGACCAGCGCGGTGACTTCATCAAGCAGCGCGTCGTCGTCCACGGGCTTGAGACCCAGCGAAGCGGCGGCAGCCTGTAGTTGCTTAGCAATCTCGTGACGGCGGTAAGCAAAAATAGGCAATACAGCCCCTTCTTCGTGCAGTTGCACACCATAGCTGTCGGCGTCGCGCAGGGTTATCGTCGGCTGTTTCGCTTCGAAGCGGTGTCCCTGCGTGGTGCGGCCGGCTTCCAGACCCAGCACCGACACCGGCACCACCTCGGCGCCGTGCAGCGCGACCAGGCCGTGTACCGGGCGCACGAAGTTGACCGTGGTCCAGCCATCGGCGAGCTGATAGGTCATCACCTTGGGAATGGGCAGCTTGGCCATCGCGGCTTCGAGCGCTTTTTGCAGGCCTTCGGCGAGCGTCGCGCCGGGCGCGACGCTGTCGTGGAACAGAGCTTCGTTCTTGCCCTCGCCTTCGCGCCGCAAGGTGCTCGCCGCCGACTCATCGGCACCCAGCGCAGCCAGTCGCTTCAGCAAGGCCGGCGTGGGCTTGCCTGCAGCATCGAGACCGACCGACACTGGCATCAGCTTGGTCGAGACCGGCTTGTCGGCAGCACGCGGCAGCACGTTGACCACCTTGGCACCGAGCCTGCGCGGCGAAGCGTAATTGACGACCGCAGCATTCGCCTCGACCAGTCCTTGGGCAACCAGGCTTTCGGCAAGCGCGGCGGCGAAGGTCTCGCCCAGTTTCTTCAGCGCCTTGGGCGGCAGCTCTTCGGTAAAGAGTTCGACAAGGAGGTTCATCACGCAGCCTCCTTCTTGGCGAGTGCAGCCTGCACTTCCTCGGCCCACTCACGCGGCGCCATCGGAAAGCCCAGCCGCGCGCGGCTGTCGAGGTAACTCTTCGCCACCGCGCGTGCCAGATTGCGGATGCGGCCGATGTAGGCGGCGCGCTCGGTCACCGAGATCGCACCGCGCGCGTCGAGCAGGTTGAAGGTGTGCGCGGCTTTCAGGACTTGTTCATACGCCGGCAAAGCGAGTTGCGCCGCCATCAGTTCCTGCGCTTTTTTCTCGTGCGCACCGAACGCGGTGAGCAGGAAATCGACGTCGCTGTGTTCGAAGTTGTACGTGGACTGCTCGACCTCGTTCTGGTGGTAGACGTCACGGTAGGTGAGTCCCTCGGTCCAGGTCAGGTCGTACACGCTTTCCACGCCCTGCAGGTACATCGCCAGACGTTCGAGGCCGTAGGTGATCTCGCCGGTGATCGGCTTGCAGTCGATGCCGCCGACCTGCTGGAAGTAAGTGAACTGGGTCACTTCCATGCCGTTCAGCCACACCTCCCAGCCCAGTCCCCAGGCGCCGAGCGTGGGGTTCTCCCAGTCGTCCTCGACGAAGCGCACGTCGTTCTTTTTCAGATCAAAACCCAGCGCTTCGAGCGAACCGAGATACAACTCCAGAATATCGGCCGGTGCCGGTTTCAGCACCACCTGGAACTGGTAGTAGTGCTGCAGCCGGTTGGGGTTGTCACCGTAGCGGCCATCCTTGGGCCGGCGGCTCGGCTGCACGTAGGCGGCCTTCCACGGCTCGGGCCCGAGCGCGCGCAGGAAGGTCGCGGTGTG
>JBGSZD010000151.1:0-2821 GCA_041750575.1 Thiobacillus sp.
CGCGCTGCCAGCGCGCGGTAAAGGTGGCGTCGACGATGACCGGCCAGCCGGCGTCCAGCATGTCCCCCGCCAGCCGGGACAGATGGTCGTAGGTACGGCGAGTAGCATCGGCGGCATAGAGTTGTTCACCGACCCCCGAACCGCTACGGGCCAGTGCATCGAGACCGGCCAAACGTTTTCGCTCGACGTCGGAGCGCAGGCGGATCGCGCCTGGCATCTGCATCAATTTTTGTGTGACGGTGGTCTTGCCCGAGCCCGACAGGCCATGGGTGGTGTCGAGCCGCAAGGGCAGGGCGCGTGTCAGTGTGGTTGCCAGTTGTAGCAGCGTGCGTGCTTCGGCGAGGGCCCTGTCGCAGTCCGCGCCATGAGCCTGCCCAGCGCGCAATACGGCGACCTTGGTACGCACCAGGGCGCGATATACCGCGTAATAGCGCAGCAGCGCCAGGCCGGCGTAATCGCCAGTGCATTCCAGCCAGAGATTGAGGAACAGCCAGGACCAATCCGTATGGCCGCGCTGCAACAGATCCATGTAGCAGAAGGCGACTTCGGAGATGATGTCGATCCAGCGCAACTCGGGATTGAATTCGAGGCAGTCGAAAACCAGCAACCGGTTGTCGA
Source organism: Thiobacillus sp. (assembly GCA_041750575.1). Lineage (GTDB taxonomy): Bacteria > Pseudomonadota > Gammaproteobacteria > Burkholderiales > Thiobacillaceae > Thiobacillus. The sequence goes on from JBGSZD010000151.1 coordinate 619, forward strand.
CCCAGGCCAGGTTGCCCAGATGCAGGTCGCCATGGCATTCGCGGATAAAGCCATCGCGTTTGCGCGCGGCCATCAGCGGCGTCAGCCTGGCGTGTTCGGCTTCGCTCCAGCGTTGCAATTCGTCGAGAAGTAGACGGTCGGCAGGGTTTTCCAGCCGTGGCGCGATCTGTTGGAAATTTTGCGCCACCGGCTGCCAGACGGCGTCCGGGTTGCCCCAGGGGTTATCCTCCATGGCGTGGGCGCAGTCCTGCAGATGAAAGCGGGCAATGGTGTCCGCGATGGCTTCAACCTGCCGCCCGCTCATTGCACCTTGCACCTCCAGCCGGTCGAGCGTGGCATCCGGCGGAAACTGGCGCATTTTCACGGCGTACTCGAAGGCTTCACCGCTTCCGTTGATGCGTGGTGCAGCCGGCGATCCGATGATGGGTACGACGTCGAGATAAATGGCGGGCGCCAGCCGCCGGTTCAGCCGCACTTCTTCGCGGCAGGCATGCAGGCGCTTGTCGAGGGTGCTGAAATCCAGAAAGCCAAGATTCAGCGGCTTCTTGATCTTGTAGGCGTAGTCGCCGGTGAGCAGGACGTAGGAAATATGGGTTTCGATCAAGCGGACCGGGCCTGCCGCATGACCGTAGCAGACAGGATGGCGCAGATTGCGGATCAGCTCAGGCGTGTCGTCGGTCAATTCCGGCATCATGCGCATCCCGCTACAGGCTGATCATGCCGAGCGTGACCAGGTTACATTTTCGGGTGGCCTGCCTGGGCATACAGCCTTTCGCGTTTTTCCTGGCAGACGATACAGCGTTTGGCGGTCGGGTAGGCCTGCAGGCGCGTGAATGCAATGTCGTCGCCGCAATCGATGCAGGTGCCGTATTCGCCGTTCTTGACGCGCTGGAGCGCGGCTTCGATATCCCGCAATCCATGAACCTGCCGGTCCGCAATCGTTATGTTGAAATCCGCCAGCGCACTCGCCATCGATTCGTCGCCGCTGTCACCGGGCTCGCGGTTGAGCAGGTCGATCCGATGTTGATTACCCGAGTTTTCCAATTCGCTGCGCACTTCTCGCAGCAAGACCTGATAATCCTCGTTCAGTTTTGCGACGAGCTGATCGAGTTGGGATGGAGTGAGCGCGGCCATTGAACCTCCTGCACAAATTGATTGGGAACCACTGCTTTTAATATAAGGATAGCCATATCCCAATTCAATGGCGATTTACTTGTTGCGAATGTGATTTTGGGCGCGCGCCGGCATACAAGCGCGGTCGATCAGCGTTTGAACGGTACGATCACAGACAGGCGGCGAACTCCCGACCCTATTGGGCGGCTTGGCGCACGTGGGTTCAAACGTGCTACGTGACGCAGATATGGAATGCGCCGGGTTTCAGGCCGCCTTCTGCTGTTTGTATTCCACCCACTTGGCCACCTGCTCATCCCAATCGTCGCCACGGAAATAGGGGTTGGAACGCGGCTCCTTGATCATGTTGGGATCGATCGGGATGTCCATGCCTTCGAGGAAATTGGCCAGCCCGATGCGTTCGATCATCTCGCCGGTGCGTTCGTGATCCAGCGCGTTTTCGGCGAAGAAGTCGAGGATGTTGCGGGCCAACTCGTTCAGCCTGTCGAAATCCTCGTCGGTTTCCAGCTTCATGAACGGGATCACCACGGTACCCATGGTGGCACCGATCTTCAGTACGCCCTTGCCGCCCACCAGGATCGATACGCCCTTGTCCTTGCCGGGCAGCAGGCCGCCGGGGATGACATTGAGGCAATGCATGCAGCGGACGCAGTTCTTGTTGTCGATGCACATCGCATTGCCATCGCCCAGATGGGCGACCGAAGTATAGGGGTTGGCCTGAACCTTGTCGGATGGCACCACCGTGATGGCCTTCGTCGGGCAGCGGCCGACCACGTCGTTGTAGAGGTCGTGCAGGCCGTGCACCTTGTAGTAATCCTGCACCAGGGCTTCGTTCACCCGGATGTTGTCGCGCCAGGTGCCGATGGTCGCCATATCGGAACGCTGGATGGCGTTGACGCAGTCGTTCGGGCAGCCGGAAAACTTGAACTTGAACTTGTAGGGCAGGCTCGGGCGGTGCATGTCGTCCAGGTTATTGTTGATGACGGTGCGCAGCGCACGCGCCTCGTCGAAGCAGGACATTTCGCAGCGCGCCGCACCGACGCAGGACATCGAGGTCCGCAGCGCGGGACCG
>JBGSZD010000152.1:0-2508 GCA_041750575.1 Thiobacillus sp.
TGGTTTGCGCTCACCACCAAGGGCAGCGCGCGCTATGCCGACATCGCGTTTCAGCCGGACGACGTGCTGCTGTTCGGCCCCGAATCGCGCGGCTTGCCGCCGGAGTTGCTGGCGGGGTTCGATGCCGATCGCCGCCTGCGCTTGCCGATGCTGCCCGGTTCGCGCAGCATGAACCTGTCCAATGCCGTGAGTGTGGTCGTGTTCGAGGCATGGCGGCAGAATGGGTTTGCAGGCGGGGTATAAGTTGTCTGGTCGGCAGGCGTTGAAACCAACCACCGTTCGCCCTGAGCTTGTCGAAGAGCATTTGTCGAGAGCCAGAGTTGAGGGTCACGAGGAGGGGTCATGAGCGGACTGGAATGGCTGGAAGCGGCCAGCTACATCGTCACCATCGTCGGCCTGCCGCTCGCCATCGGCGTCTATGTCTACGACCGCCGCCGCGAACAGCAAACCGACGAAGAGGAAATCTTTTTGCGGCTGTCCGACGAATACGCCGATTTCATGCGGCTGGTGATCGACAACGCCGACCTGCATCTGCTGTCGCCAGCCGCCCAAGGCGAGCTGGGCGAAGAACAGCTGGTGCGCAAACACGCCCTGTTCGCCATCCTCGTCAGCCTGTTCGAGCGCGCCTACGTGCTGGTGTACGAAGACGACATGAGCCGTCAGCAACAGCGCCTGTGGCAGTCGTGGGAGGACTACATGACCGAATGGTGCCAGCGCGAGGATTTTCGCGCCGCGCTGCCGTCGCTGCTCCAGGGCGAAGACCCGGGATTCGTCGCCACCATCCGGCGTATCGCGGCCGAGCGCACTGCGGGCTGAACGCCGCGTTGCCAGGCTGCGTTGCTGGCGTCGTACGCGCCAAGATCAACCCTCGGCGTAGCCTTCGTCCGTCGGGTTGTCCACCAGATGAAACGGGTGGTCGATCGGCATATCCTTGAATTCCTGCCGGGTAGCCTCGGTCTCGAAATAGATCGTGACATTGCCGTCGACCAGATAAGGATGCCCGGTCAGATCGGCGATCTCCCGCCCGGTGATCGGGTCGGTGCTGCTGAGGATCTGCGCCGGCTCGTGCAGGCGCCCGCTTTGCGACTGGTCGCGTTGCAGGGGGTCGGTGGCGATATAGTTGGCGACCGTGAAATCGTGAACGGCAAAACCTTGATTGGCGATATCCATGTTTGACTCCTGGGAAGGGTGAGTGGCTCTGGCCGGCTGGCCGAGCCCGTGCAGCGGATGATCCAACTGTCACCTATTCATAGACCATGGATGTCGGGAAACAATGAAGCAGACAACAAGATGGGGGAGAACGCCGAATCTGGCGTGAGGTGGGTAAAAAGTTGGTCGGATTGTGTAGTCCGGGTTCGACCCCAAGCCGTCGTTGGAAATTTCCGAAACCAGATGGTCTCAATTCGATGGCCATGGTCGCTGAACGCAAGCGGAGCTTGCCAAACTGTTAAATTAACAAATTAAGGGATGAGCGCTGCGCGAACGGCATCTTGCAACACAGAGCCTCCCGCTAGTGCAATGGCATGCTCTACCAGCGCATCCGCCTGTTCCGATTCTCCGGCCATGCTGACAATCTGGGCCAACATTCCTACTTCCTCCGCATAGATGCGAACCTCTATATCGGTGATGTCAGCTTGCTTCTCCGACGTGGAAGAGCGATTTGCTCGCTCGATGCCCTGATTGAATCGGGAAGCAATCTGCTCTATTGCCTTTCCCGGATCGGAAACAAAGCTTCGTGCAAGCTTGAAATCAAAGGCTTTGACGATCGCAGGCGTTGCAACCCCAGCGCACCGCGTGGCGAAAGCGGGGTTCGTGTTGTTAATCAAATTAAACAGGTCATAAGTCGCCTCGTCGTTGCCTAACTCCCGGTTGATCGCGGCCACATCGCTGAAAAGTTCCCAGTCTTCCTCACCTTGTTCCAGGCGTCTGGTCTTCTCATTGCGGATGCCTTGTAACGCCGCTCGGGCTGGCTGGTATTGTCCGGCAAGCTCAAGCCAATAACCAAGAGCGAATGAGAGCCGAACACCACGCAAGGAGGGCTGCTCTTCAAGCGCATGCTCATGGAACCAAATAAATTCACTTAACGCCTCCGCAAACCGTCCTTCGCGGGCGGAAGTTCGAGCAGCATGCAGGCGTTCTTGTGCGTTCATTGTCGTCGTTTAGAAGAACAGATTTTCTCGCGACATCGTGCCAGTACGCGAATTGGAAGACAACCCCGAATTTCCGCTTCTGGCCGGACTCGGCCATATCGACTGCCATCTTCAAGCTGGACTCACACAAAGATGTCCCCACTGATTCCAGAATGATTCCGCTGGCAAACCGCCCGGTTTTTTTACCTCAGAACTCCGCCTTGATTTCCCGGTTCAGCAGGGCGTCGACCGCCTGCGCGGCGGGCAGGCCTTCGAACAGCATCTGGCAGACGGCGCGGGAGATGGGCATGTCGACGCCCATTCCGCCGGCGAGTGCGACGACTTCGCGCGCGGTGGTGACGCCTTCGGCGACGTGGCC
>JBGSZD010000153.1:0-8406 GCA_041750575.1 Thiobacillus sp.
AAGACCTGCACCCGGTGGTCAGCCTTTTGGCGATTATTGGGGCTTTGCTGTTGTTTGGAATGCCAGGATTGTTTTTGGGGCCAGTCATCGCCAGCGTCGCTGTTAAAATACTACCGACTTTATTTGGTGACGAGCCGACCGCAGAACCGGCTACTGCAAGCGCGAAGGGTCGCTCGAAAAAAGCGACTTAATTCGCTCGGCCGAGATGCGATATTCTTTTCTACAAAAGTCGCAGACAATCGTTATAAAGGGATCTTGCCCCAACGCCTCTTTGATTTCGGCTTCACCAGTCAAGGTGAGGGCCCGCTCGATGCGCTCTTGACTGCAGGTGCAAAACGACACGAGCTCCCGAGTTTCAACCGAAGAAAATTCTCGATTCTGCAAAAGCGCCGACATTTCTTGCGAGAATATCGTTGTGTTGTCGGCTACGGGTCTCGTCGCGCAGTGGAGCGAACCCGGCGCGCTGTCGGGCTGGCTGCATGATCAGCATGACTGGCTCGGTGCCGCCTTGATCGTCGGGCTGGTTGGACGACTGGTGTGGGGCATGGTCGGCACAGTGCACGCGCGTTTGTCCGACCTGTGGCATCCCGCCGCATGGCACGCCATCTGGACTTCACGGCGCATGTTCAGTGCGCCGCAGCGCCTCGGTCACCATCCGGTCGCCAGCCTGGTCTATCTGTTGCTGTATGGAATGCTGCTGGTGCTGGCATTCAGCGGCCTGCTGCTGCTGGCGATCACTCAGGGCCACGGCCCGTTTTCTCCTTGGCTCGGCTGGCACGCCGCGTACGCCACTGTGTTGCTGATCCCGCATCAGCTCGCCGCCTATGTCGTTCTCGGCTTTGTGCTGGTGCATCTGGCTGCAATCTGGTTACACCCGCGCCTGCACCGCATTCCCGTGGCACAAAGCATGATCACTGGCGTGCAGTATCTGCCCGCCCGAACGGAGTCGTGATGAATCTCTGGTTATTTCCGGCCTGCCTGGCCCTGCTGTCGACACCTGTGTTTGCCGAAACGCCGCAGCAGATTCTCACTGCCTACCAGCAACAGGCAGGCAGTGCCTCGGCCGCGCGCGGCGAACAATTTTTCCACGCCAAGGTAAACCAGCCCAATGGTGAAGTCGCCAGCTGTACCGGCTGCCACACCGACAACCCCAAAGCCACCGGCAAGACCCGCGCGCACAAGCCGATCGAACCACTGGCACCGATAGCCAACCGCGAGCGCCTGACTGATCCCGCCAAGGTGGAAAAATGGTTCAAACGCAACTGCAAGGACGTGCTCGCACGCGAATGTTCGGTGCAGGAAAAGGCCGACTTCGTCGCTTTCCTGCTCTCGGTGAAATGACATGGGCGTGACGTTCAAGAACCTCGGCATTCTGCTCGGCGCCCTCCTCGCCAGCGGTTTCTGGCTGGGATATAGCTGGGGCGACAGCAGCCAGCCAACCTTCACGCCGGTGACGCACAAGGCAACCACGACCGAGTGCGCCGCCTGCCACATGGCCTACCCTGCCGGCTTGCTGCCCGCACGTTCGTGGGCGCGCATGATGAACTCGCTGGAAAACCACTTCGGCGAAGACGCCAGCCTGTCGGCCGAGGAAACCGTCGCCATCACCCGCTATCTGGCGGACCACGCCGCTGACAGCGCGCAGGCCAACTAGCGCATGCGCCGCATCGCCGGCGGCATCGCGCCGGGCGATGCACCGCAGCGTTTCACCGAAACCGCGTACTTCCGTTACCTGCACGACGAGGTGCCCGCCGGGGTGTGGAAACGTGCGAAAATCGGCAGCCGCGCGAACTGCATTGCCTGCCATACGCGCACCGAATCCGGCAGTTTTGCCGAACGCGAAATCAAGATACCCAAGGAATAAACCATGTCCGAACTCATCATCGAAGACCTCGTCGCCGGCAGCGGCGATACCGCCAGCGCCGGCAAGTACGTGTCGGTGCACTACACCGGCTGGCTCACCAATGGCACCAAGTTCGACTCCAGCGTCGACCGCAACGACCCGTTCGAATTCAAGCTCGGCATGGGCCAGGTCATTCCCGGCTGGGACCAGGGCGTAGCCGGCATGCAGATCGGCGGCAAGCGCAAGCTCACCATTCCGCCGGAACTGGGCTATGGATCGCGCGGCGCCGGCGGCGTGATTCCGCCCAACGCGACGCTGGTATTCGAGGTGGAATTGCTGGGAATCGGCTGACCCCTCAGGGATCAGCCGTCACTGGTGGGATTCGCGGCGCTAGGCTGCGAGCTGGTCAATCGGCAGGGGCTTGCCGGTGAAATACCCCTGCACGTAGTTCACGCCGATGGCTTTCAGCTGATCCAGCGTTTCCTGGTTTTCGACGCATTCCGCAATGGTCTTGATGCCGAGGAACCGACTGGTTTCGTGCATCGACGACACCAGCGCGACGTCGACTTCGTTGCGGACCATGTCGCGGATGAAGGAGCCGTCGATTTTCAGATAATCGACCTTGAGATTCTTCAGGTAGCTGAACGACGAGAAGCCGACGCCGAAGTCGTCCAGCGAGAAGCGACAGCCGTAGCGGCGGAATTTCTTGATGAACTCTTCGGCGTTGGCGAAGCTGTCGATCGCGGCACTCTCGGTGATCTCGAAAATCAGTTTATTGCCCGGAATGTCGCCGCGCCCCAACTCTTCTTCCATAAAGACCAGGAAGGATTTGCTGTTGACCGACTGCCCCGAGAGATTGATCGAGAACGAGCCGATTTTCTCGAATTCCTGCGGATGGTTGCGTATCCAGTTGAACGCCTCGCGCACCACCCATTGGTCGAGTTCGCTGATCCGCTTGAGCCGCTCGATCGCTGCCACGAAATCGCCGATCTGGATCGGCTCATCGTCGTCGGTGGTGGCGCCCAGCAGGACCTCGTAGTGCGAAGGTAGCCCCAATTCATCCGATAGCGGCACGATAGGCTGGCAACGCAAGAACAGCCGTCCACTGTTGAGAATGTTGTTGAAGCGTCCCGCCCAATACACCAGGCCGGCATGTCCTTTGTGTTCGGTGTCTTCTTCGTGGAAGAACACTAGCTGATTGCGCCCTTCGTGCTTGGCCGTGAGGCGCGCTGCATCCGCGCGGTTGTACAGGGCCTCGGGCTCGACGTAGGTGCTGGCCCACGCCAGCCCGGAATTGGCGGTCAGCGTGAGCGTCTCGCCGCCCCACTCGAAACTGAACTGGTTGATGCGGGTGATGAAACTTTCGGCCAGTTCCTGCGCGAGTTCCTGGCTCTGACAGGCGCGCACGAACGCAAACGTTCGCTCGCTAGCGCGGGCGATCACGCCGCCGCCATCATGGCATTTCTGGCCGAGATGCTGAGCCAGTGCATGAATCAGCTTCTGGTAGCCTTCGTGGCTGATTCTCGCCTGCAGGATGCGCAGGTCTTCGATATCGATCACGCCCATGATGCAGCCGCTGGTCTCGCCGTCGACATGCAGCCAGACGTGCTTGGCGCGACGCATGAATTCGGGACGCCGGATCAGGCCGGTTTCCGGATCGTTGGTGGCCTGCTTCACCAGATTGCGGTGCATGTGCTCGATCATCGAACTGAACGAGCGGTCCATCAGCGGAAGGTCGAGGTTGTCGGTACGCTTCGCCTCGCCCGATTTCAACAGTTCCAGGAACTCCTGACGCTTGAGTTCCAGCTTGCGCATCCCCTTGTAATTGGAGAACACATAGACATGCGGATCGTCGCCGATCCAGATCAGGTTCAGCGGCGCTGAAGCCCGCGCTAAGCTGAGCCAGTCGCCCACGCGGAACTGCCTCAGCAAGGCAGCATCCTGTTCGTCGAGCGCCTGTTCCATCGCTTCCTGCTTGACGGCTACCGTCACGCCGGACAGCAGTTTGAAGTTGCCCTTGTCCGGATAGAACAGCCCATCGGCCAGACGCTCCAGAATGCTCTCCTGCATGTCTTTGCCGGCGCTGACCAGCGTCAGCCGCGAGTCGATATAGGTCAGCAGATGCTGCACCTCGCTGAAGGGCGGCCGCTCGGCCAGATTGGGATCCATCCATTCGAGCAGACGATCCACCGCCTGCCAGGCTTCCGTTTCTTCCTGGCTGCCCGCGCCATTGCGCAGCAGCACCCGGATCAGGTAATTGCGCCAGCCGGGGTTGAAAAACTCCAGCACAAGATCGGGTACATCGCGGCCATCGATGCGCCGGTCGATTTCCTGACTGATCGAACGGTTGGCCTGGCCCATTTTCTGCCAGCCTTCCAGCCCGGCCTGCAAGCGCGCGATGTGGATATTGCGCATGCGCATCAGCGGCCGCAGCACTTTCTCCAACTGGCTGCGCGCTTCTTCGTAAATGCCTGGATTCTTGTCCGCTTCGTTCTTGATGCGCTCGGTCCAGCGCTGAATGACCTGCAACAGCTTGTGATCGTTGATCTTGCCGTCGTCGCTCGACACCATGGCCAGGCGGTCGACCGCATTGAGCACCCGATGCGCCGGGTGGTGCGGCGAATTGAGAAAATTCGAATCCAGCACGGCGAGCTTGAGCAGCGGCTCCTCGAGCTGTTTGACGTAATGCTTGACCGGGCTGGGTAGCGACTTTTCGCTCTCGATCGTCTCAGCCAATACGCCGAACACCTCGGCCGAACCCTGCGCAACCGCCTCCTGCCCGGGCTGAATCCGTCCGCTGGAGGTCAACTCGCTCAGTACGCGACGTGCCGAATCCTCGAAACGCTGGCCGAAACTCCCCGCTACCGGCATCACATTCTGCGGCGCCGTCCCAGGCGCGGTCGTGCCAGGCACACCCATCGTGGGTGCAGCGGCCCCCGCTGCGGTAGGTGTCGCCTGCTGGGGGAAGGCCTGTTGAGGCATTGCCGGCGCGGCTGATGCATCGCCGCCGGCCGAATAAGCCATCTGATTGGCGCGCTGGGCACGGCGGAACAAATTCATCAAGGCGCCCGCCACCCCGCCTGCTGTCGCCGCAGGGGCACCCGAACGAGACTGGGCCGCCTGCCCCGAAGAACCCCCGACCGGTTGGCCACCGTTGAACATGCCCGAATCCGGGCCCATGTCTTCACCCACGACCTGGGTATCGGCCCAGGCATCGGTCACCGGTTGGCGCGTGCCGTCCGATTCCGGCAGGATGCCGTCAAGTTGCTTGTACAACTCGCCCAGGGGGTGCACCAGCGCCTCACGCATGGTGCTGTAGATCACTTGCCGCACTTTCAGCGACAAGGGCTGGCTTTCAAATACCGCCTTGACCGCATGCTCGACGACCGAGGGCGCGAACGGATTGGTGCTGCGGTCCAGCGCCCGACCGTAAAGCTTTTCGATGCGCGGCTCGAGCGCGGCCAGTTCAATACTGAAATGGGATTCGAGCTTGTTGATTTCGGCAGTCAGGTTCAGCCAATCCTCGAACTCCTCGGTTTGAACGATGGAAAGGCCCGCTTTGTCGCGCGGCTTCTCCTGGGGTTTTTTCTGTTTGAGAAACTGTTCGAGCGATTCCATCACGCGCTGCTGAGCGCCTTGCCGCATTGCCGTTTCGCCCAGCCGGATCTGGTCGAAAGCCGACACCATCTCGTTGCGCTCGGCAAAGTTGGTCAACTGCGCGGCCGCGGCCGACAGCCTGTCCTGGATCAGTCCGTAGAATTCGTTGAACGCATCCTGCATGGTCGGCGCCAGCAGGTTTTTGCAGGTTTCCTGCAACTGCTTGCCATCCATGCCCTGGTAGCGCTTGCTGATCATGCGCTGGGTGCGCATGGACGCTGCAATTTTGTTCAGCGTGCGGGTGGCTTCGATCGGCGTGCCGATAAAGGCAACCCCCACCCCATCCCCGCCATGCCGGGCCAGCCGCGCCTTGAGATTGAAGGTCTGCGGGCTGATCGAGGGCGGCGGGATGAAGCTGATTTCGACCTCGTCGCCCTCGCTCAGAAGCGATACGCTGGCGGCAGCGTCCTGCTTGCCGTCGAACTTGAGGAACATGCCGCCCAGGCAAAAATCATGGATCTCGCATGCAAGCTCTAGCCCCGCAGCGGTTTTCAGCTTGGCTGCCTGCAAAACTTCAAAGCGCCGTTGCAAGCGCTGTTCGCTCTCTAAGGTTTCCTTGGCAACCGACATATCTTGGCCCATCGATGAATTGTTGCTATGTGTGATTTCGGACAAGGCTGTTAACGGCCACTATCACCCCAAGATTTAGCCTACCCTCGCGCCAGGGGCTTTCCGCAGGCCACAAGTGTAAAATTCCGCCATGACCCACCCCTTGTTTTCCCACCGCAAGCACTGGGCGGTACGCCTCGGCACCGCCCCCTTTCTGCCGATGTCACGGGCCGAGATGGCCGCGCTCGGCTGGGATGCCTGCGACGTCATCCTGGTGACCGGCGATGCCTATATCGACCACCCCAGCTTTGGCATGGCGCTGGTGGGGCGGCTTTTGGAAGCCCAGGGCTATCGCGTCGGCATCATCAGCCAGCCGGACTGGCACTCGGCCGACGCCTTCCGCGCACTCGGTCAGCCGACGCTGTATTTCGGCGTGACGGCGGGCAACATGGATTCAATGGTCAACCGCTATACGTCAGATCGTAAAATTCGCTCCGACGACGCCTATACACCCAACGCTGCCCCCAACAAGCGCCCCGACCGTGCCGTCACCGTCTACGCGCAACGCTGCCGCGAGGCCTTCCCCGGCACCCCGGTCATCATCGGTTCGATCGAAGCCTCGCTGCGCCGCATCGCGCATTACGACTACTGGTCCGACACCGTGCGCCGCTCGGTATTGCCGGATTCCAAGGCCGACCTGCTGATTTTCGGCAACGCCGAGCGCGCACTATTGGACGTGACGCATCGCCTCGCCAAGGGCGAAAAGATCGGCGACATCCGCGACGTGCGCGGCACCGGCTTCATGGTGGCGCGCGACTGGAAGCCGCCCACGCCGGAGGCGGGAATTGAAGCAGGCTCAAACTGGCTGGAAGTGCTGTCGACCGAACTCGACACCCCCGGCGCCATCGATGCGCATGTCGACCCCTACGCCATGACGGCCGACGGCCCCACCGCGCAAACGCCCGAAGGCACGGCGCCGATCCGGCTCATCCCCAAGGCGGCGCGCCTGGCCGCCAAACAGGAAGTTCGCGCGCGCACTGTGATCCGCCTGCCCGACTACGACCAGGTGAAGAACAACCCGACGCTGTACGCCCACGCCTCGCGCGTATTCCATCTCGAATCCAACCCAGGCAACGCGCGTGCTCTGCGACAGGCGCACGGCGAGCGCGACGTCTGGCTCAATCCGCCGCCAATCCCGCTCACCACGCCGGAGATGGATGGCGTGTACGACCTGCCCTACGCGCGCGCGCCGCATCCGAGCTACGGCGATGCCAAGATTCCGGCTTGGGAGATGATCCGCTTCTCGGTCAACATCATGCGCGGCTGCTTCGGCGGCTGCACTTTCTGCTCGATCACCGAGCACGAGGGCCGCATCATCCAGAGCCGCTCGGAAGACTCGGTGATCAAGGAAATCGAGGCCATCCGCGACAAGACGCCGGGCTTCACCGGCGTGATTTCCGACCTCGGCGGACCGACCGCCAACATGTACCGCATGGCGTGCAAATCGGAAAAAATCGAGAAGGCCTGCCGTCGTTTGAGCTGCGTGTTCCCCGATATCTGCGACAATCTCAACACCGACCACACGCCGCTGATTCACATGTATCGCCGCGCCCGCGCGCTGCCCGGCATCAAGAAAATCCTCATCAGTTCGGGCCTGCGCTACGACCTTGCCGTGCGCTCGCCCGAATACGTGAAGGAACTGGTGCAGCACCACGTTGGCGGTTATCTGAAGATCGCACCCGAGCACACCGAGGCCGGACCGCTCTCCAAGATGATGAAGCCCGGCATGGGCGCCTACGACCGCTTCAAGGCGATGTTCGAAGCCGCATCGAAAGCCGCCGGCAAGAAGCAGTACCTCATCCCCTACTTCATCGCCGCCCACCCCGGCACCACCGACGAGGACATGCTCAATCTCGCGCTGTGGCTGAAGCAGCACGACTTCCGCCTTGACCAGGTGCAGACCTTCCTGCCGACCCCGATGGCGCTGGCGACGGCGATGTACCACACCGAAAAGAACCCGCTGAAAAAGGTACTTGGCGGCAAGGCCGAGGCGGTGTCCGTCGTCAAACAGGGCCGCACCCGGCGGCTGCACAAGGCTTTCCTGCGCTATCACGACGCCGACAACTGGCCGCTGCTGCGCGAAGCCCTGAAGGAAATGGGCCGCGAAGACCTCATCGGCAACAGCAAAAAGCATCTCATCCCGCTGTATCAGCCCGCCGGCACCGGCAAACAGCCGGAAGGCACGCGGCGCACCCCGCGCGCCGACAGTGGCCGCACCAGACCCGGCCCAGCCAGACCCAATGCGGTCCAATCAGGTGCTGGCAACCCCGCCCCAGCCAAAGCCGGCGCGGATAAAT
>JBGSZD010000154.1:0-4878 GCA_041750575.1 Thiobacillus sp.
GCCGAAGGTGCGGGCGCGGGCGACTTCCTTGGTATAGGTGCTGTCGGCGAAGTCGATGACGACGGTCTTGCCGCTCTTGTCGAACACGGGGTGCTTGAAATCGATGGTGAACTCGACCTTGAAGCCGTTATGCGGAACGAAGCGCGCCCACTTGTCGCCGTCGCGCACCTCGATCGGCTTGGTGATGCGCACGTAGCGCTTGCGTGCGTCCTGCTCGACGATGCCGGCGGACTGCAGCAGGAACACGAACGGCGCCGAGGAGCCATCCATGATGGGGATTTCAGGACCGGTGAGATCGACCAGCAGGTTGTCGATGCCGAGGCCGGCGAGCGCGGACATCAAGTGCTCGACGGTGGACACCTTGGCGGGACCGGATTCGAGCATCGAGCACAGCCGGGTGTCGGTGACGAGATAGGGGTCGGCCTTGAGCTCGGCCGGCGGATCGAGGTCCATCCGCCGGAACACGATGCCGGTATCGGGGCCGGCCGGCCGCAGGGTCATCTCGACCTTGACGCCGGAATGCAGGCCGACGCCGGTCGCCTTGACCGGCGTTTTCAGGGTGCGTTGCTTGATCATCTCGCCATTTTAACCGGTCGCAGGGACGGGCCGCCATTCACACGAGCACCTGAGCGGTTCTCGTGCGAACGCCACCCAGCCTCAATCCGCCTGGCGGCGCAGGAAGGCCGGGATGTCCAGGGTATCGATGCCCGAATCGGACATCGCCTGGACCGTGCGGTTGCGCCGGTTGGTCATCACGTTGGGCACCTCTTCGCTGCTGCCCATCATCATCGGCGCATCGTCGGTGCCGGTACGGATGATCTGCATCGGCTTCGGCTGCTGGCGGGCAACCGGGCTGCCGAGGCCGGTGGCGACCATGGTGACGCGCAGGGCGTCTTCCATGCTGTCGTCGAGCACCTGGCCGACGATGACGGTGGCCTCCTCGGCGGTGAAGGCCTTGATGGTGTTCATCACCTCGTGGATTTCACGCATCTTCACGGTGCTTGATGCGGTGATGTTGACCAGCACGCCGCGGGCACCGGCCAGGTTGACGTCTTCCAACAGCGGACTGGCGACGGCCTGCTCGGCGGCGATGCGGGCGCGATTGTCCCCGCTGGCCTGCGCCGAACCCATCATCGCCATGCCCATTTCGCTCATCACGGTGCGCACGTCGGCGAAGTCGACGTTGACCAGACCCGGGCAGTTGATGACCTCGGCGATGCCGCCGACCGCGCCGAACAGCACGTTGTTGGCGGCCTTGAAGGCGTCGAGCATGGAGACATCGTCGCCCAGCACCTGCATCAGCTTTTCGTTGGGGATGATGATCAGCGAATCGACGTGGCGGCCCAGCGCTTCGATGCCGGCGTTGGCGGCGCGCACGCGTTTGCCTTCGAACATGAAGGGCTTGGTGACGACGGCCACGGTAAGGATGCCGAGTTCCTTGGCGACTTCGGCGACCACGGGGGCGGCGCCGGTGCCGGTGCCACCGCCCATGCCGGCGGTGATGAACAGCATATCGGCGCCGTCGATCAGCTCGGCGATGCGCTCGCGGTCTTCCAGCGCGGCTTCGCGGCCGATGTCGGGGTTGGCGCCGGCGCCCAAGCCCTTGGTCACACCATTGCCGAGTTGCAGCTGCAGCTTGGCCTGGTTGCGTTTCAGGGCCTGCGCGTCGGTGTTGATGGCGATGAACTCCACGCCGCTCAAACCCGAGGTAATCATGTGGTCGACCGCGTTGCCGCCGCAGCCGCCCACGCCAATCACTTTGATCACTGCATCCTGGGTGTCTACATCCATCAGTTCAAACATCTTGCTTCCTCCTTTTGCCGAATACAAAAAACCACTTGCCTAAAATCATTGGCGTGTCTGCCGCGATGGGTTCCAGCCATCGGGCACTACCGCCAAATTCCGTTTCGACGTCGCGCGTGCGTTCACCCGCGCCATCAGAAATTCCCCTTGAACCAGCTTTTCATGCGCTCAAGAATGTCCTTGAAGTTGTTGCCGGACAGCTTCGGCGCATCGCGCCCCCGCGCTTCCAGCCCGGCCAGCAGCAGCCCCATGCAGGTGGCGTAGCGCGGGTTGTGCATCACCTCGGCGAGCCCGCCTTCGTAGCGCGGCCAGCCCATGCGCACCGGCATGTGAAAGACTTCCTCGCCGAGTTCGACCATGCCCTGCATGCCCGCCGAGCCACCGGTGATGACGATGCCGGACGACAGCAACTCTTCGAATCCGCTGCGGCGCAGTTCCGCCTGCACCAGCGAATACAGTTCTTCCATGCGCGGCTCGATGAACTCGGCCAGCGTCTGCTTCGACAGCGTGCGCGGCGGGCGGTCGCCGATGCCGGGCACTTCGATCATGTCGCGCGCGTCGGCCAGCTGGCGTAGCGCGCAGCCGTACTGGATCTTGATGTCCTCGGCTTCCTTCGGCGGGGTGCGCAGCGCCACCGCGATGTCGTTGTTGACCTGGTCGCCCGCGACCGGAATCACGGCGGTGTGGCGGATCGCGCCGTTGGTGAACACGGCGATGTCGGTGGTGCCGCCGCCGATGTCGACCAGACAGACGCCGAGTTCCTTCTCGTCCTCGGTCAGCACCGCCATCGCCGAGGCGAGCGGTTGCAGCACCAGGTCGGCCACTTCAAGACCGCAACGGCGCACGCACTTGATGATGTTCTGCGCAGCCGACACCGCGCCGGTGACGATGTGCACCTTCACTTCCAGCCGCACTGCGCTCATGCCGAGCGGATCGCGCACGTCTTCCTGGCCGTCGACGATGAATTCCTGCGGGATGGTGTGCAGGATCTGCTGATCGGTGGGGATGTTCACAGCGCGAGCGGTATCCACCACGCGGTCGACGTCCATCTGGCTGATTTCCTTGTCCTTGATCGCGAACATGCCGTGCGAATTGAAGCTCTTGATGTGGCTGCCGGCGATGCCGGTATACACCTCGCGGATCTTGCAGTCGGCCATCAGCTCGGCCTCTTCGAGCGCGCGCTGGATGGCGTTGACGGTGGCTTCGATATTGACCACCACGCCTCGGCGCAGGCCGCGCGACGGAGACGAGCCCATGCCGATGATATCGAGTGCGCCCTCGTCGTTGATCTCGGCAACGATGCAGACGATCTTGGAAGTGCCGATGTCTAGACCGACGACAAGGTTTTTGGGGTCTCTGGGCTTACTCATGTTGCGTTCTGGTCATGTTGTACTCGTTTAACTGTGGGCGCGGCGAAGCTCGCCGGCATGCGGCCGTCGGGCATGCGCACGGCGAAGCCGTCGGCGTAGCGCAGATCGACTGCGACAGGTGCTGCAACAGTCTGGCCAGCCTCCGGGCGCGTGCCGAACAGGCGTGGATAAAGTTGAATGAAGCGGGCAAGCCGCGCATCGGTGTGCTCGCGCCCAAGTGCGAGCTGCATGCCGTTGTCGAGACGCATGCGCCAGGCGCGGCGTTCCGACAGGCGCAGCTCGTCGATGTGCAGGCCGAGCGATGCAAGTGCGGCGCTGTGGCGACGATACGCTTCCACCACATCGGCGCTGGCGTCCTCGGGGCCGGCGAGGATCGGCAATTTGCCGGACACGGCAGCGACGAACACTTCGCCGTCGGCGTTCATCAGCGCGCGCTCGTTCCAGCGCGCCAAGGGCACGTGCTCGACCACCGATACGACCAAGGTATCGGGCCAGCGGCGCTCGACCCGCGCTTCGCGCACCCAGGGCAATTTCTCCAGACTTTCGCGCACGCTTTCCAGATCGACGGTAAAGAACGTGCCGCGTACCTTGCGTTCGGCAACCAGCCGGATCTGCGCTTCGGTGACGTGCTGTACCGGCGATTTCACCTCGATGTTGTGCAGGGCAAACCAGGGCTGCGCCGCCAGCCAACTGACCGCGCCATACGCCAGCAAACCGAGCGCGCCCCAGGTCAGCACACGGGCGACC
Source organism: Thiobacillus sp. (assembly GCA_041750575.1). Taxonomy (GTDB): domain Bacteria; phylum Pseudomonadota; class Gammaproteobacteria; order Burkholderiales; family Thiobacillaceae; genus Thiobacillus. Next base: position 3,921 of record JBGSZD010000154.1, read on the forward strand.
TGGTTGAGCGGATGGGCGGCGAGTTCAGGCGAAGTACTCACAGGGTCTGCTCCAGAATCGCCAGACACAGCGCGTCGAAATCGAGACCCGCCGCACGCGCGGCCATCGGCACCAGACTGTGGTCGGTCATGCCGGGCGAGGTGTTCACTTCCAGCAGATAGGGATTGCCGAGGCTGTCCATCATCACGTCGACGCGTCCCCAGCCGCGCCCGCCGATCAGGCGGAAGGCGTCGAGCGCCAGTTGTCGCAGCGCCTTTTCCTTGTCGTCGGGCAAGCCCGCCGGACAGTGGTACTGGGTGTCGTTGCGCAGGTATTTCGCTTCGAAGTCGTAGAAGGCTTTGTCCTTGGCAGGCTCCAGGCGGATCAGCGGCAGCGCGGTGTCGCCCAGGATGCCGACGGTGAATTCGCCGCCGTCGATGAATTTTTCAGCCAGCACCAGCGCGTCATGTTCGGCGGCGGTTTCGTACGCGGCTTTCAGCGTGCCGTGCTCGGTGACCTTGCTCATACCGATGCTGGAGCCTTCGCGCGCGGGCTTCACAAAGATGGGCAGGCCGAGATTTTTTTCCACGGCAGCGAAGTCGCTGGTAGTCGTGAGAATTTCCCAGTCGGCAGTGGGCAGGCCGGCAGCGCGCCACAGCAGCTTGGTACGCCATTTGTCCATGCCGATGGCCGAGGCCATCACGCCGCTACCGGTGTAGGGAATGGCCAGCAATTCGAGCGCGCCCTGCATGCAGCCGTCTTCGCCGTAGCGCCCGTGCAGCGCGATGAAGACGCGGTCGAATTCGCCGGTGATGAGGTCGCCCAGATTGCGCGTGGCGGGATCGAATGCATGCACGTCGAACCCGTTTCCGGTGCGTGTTTCCATCGGCACATTCATCAACTTTTCGGCCATGATAAAATCGTCTTCCGTCGTAATCTTGAAGTTCATCCGCGATCCAGGAACCATGTGAACCGTGTA
>JBGSZD010000155.1:0-3635 GCA_041750575.1 Thiobacillus sp.
CGACGAGGCATTGCCCTTCGACGCGCTGCTGCTCGCCGTGGGCCGTGCGCCGCGCACGCAAGGCTTCGGCCTGGAGGCGCTCGGCATTCCGCTGACCCATGCGCGCACCATCGAAACCAACGCCTGGCTGCAAACCCGCTACCCCAACATCTACGCCTGCGGCGACGTCGCCGGTCCCTTCCAGTTCACCCATACCGCGGCGCATCAAGCCTGGTATGCGGCGGTCAATGCGCTGTTCGGCGGGCTCAAGCGTTTCAAGGCCGACTATTCGGTGATTCCCTGGGTCACCTTCACCGACCCCGAGGTTGCGCGCGTCGGGCTGTCCGAAACCGAAGCGCGCGAACGCGGCATCGCCGTCGAAGTCACCCGCTACGGTCTCGACGACCTCGACCGCGCCATCGCCGAAGACGCCGCGCACGGCTACGTGAAAGTGCTGACGGTACCCGGCAAGGATCGCATCCTCGGCGTCACCCTCGTCGGCGCGCACGCGGGCGAGATGCTGTCCGAATTCACGCTGGCGATGCGCCACGGCCTCGGGCTCAACAAAATCCTCGGCACTATCCACCCCTACCCCACCTGGGCCGAAGCCAACAAATACGCGGCGGGCGAATGGAAGCGCGCGCACGCGCCGCAAAAACTGCTCGGCTGGGTGGCGCGTTACCACGCCTGGATGCGGGGGTAAGCCCGTGCGTGCGTGCGTTCTTGCCTGGCTGCTGTGGCTCGGCAGCGCGGCCGCGCAGGCCGCCGGCTTTGATCACGGCCTGTGGGGCGGTCTGCTGCAAGCTCACGTCGCAACCATCTCCAACGGCCATGCCACCGCGGTCGATTAAGCAGGCATGGCGCGCGAACGGGCGCGCCTGAAAACCTATCTGAATGCACTGGCGGCAGTGAAGCCCGCCGAATACCAACAGTGGCCGAAAGCCGACCGGCTGGCCTTTCAATCCCAAAACGCAGCGGCTGGAAGTCTCGAATATTTTCGACTGGTACCGGCAGGATTTCGAGCGCGCTGGGGCGGTTATACCCAGCTTGAACAATTTTTCTCGCGCTACGCCGGCGCGCTGGCCGACACCGACGATGCCCGCAAGCTGCTCCGAACGGGCCGGCTCCAGCTCGCGTATCTCGATTACAGCTGGACACTCAACGCACGCGGCTCGTGAACCGCGCTGTCAGGATCGCATCCGCCGGGCGACCAACAACCATGCATGAATTCACCACCACCCTGTTCGGCCTGTTCGCGCACTACGGCTACGTCGCTGTATTCGCGGGGGTCATGCTGACCAATGCCGGCGTGCCGATGGCGGGCGAACTGACGCTGCTCGTCGCAGGCAGCGTTCTGGCGACCGGTCATCTCGATTTCGCACCGACCCTTCTGGTCGGCGCGGCCGCCGCGCTGTTGAATGACAGCCTCTGGTACGGTGTTGGACGAATGGGCTCGATCCGGCTGATCGGACTCTATTGCAAAGTGAGTTTCGGCTCGACCGCCTGCGTGGCCAAAACCGCCGACACCCTGACGCGTTTTGGCCCGCGATCGCTGGTCCTCGCGCGTTTCATCCCGGGCTTCCGCACCTTCGCTGCACCCATGGCCGGAATGTCCGGGCTGAGTTATGGCCGCTTCACGCTCTACGCCAGTATCGGCGCGCTGCTTTGGGACAGTGTCGTTGTTTCCGCCGGGTGGTGGTTCGCGCATCGCCTCGCGAGCCTCGTCGGCCAGATCGACAATGTTCGGCTGGCGGTGCTTTGGCTGGGCGGCATCGGACTTTTGCTGTTCGTATTCATGAAGGTCTGGATCCGGCGTCTTCACGGCGCGGCGCAACTAAACGATACCGCCGACAGGGAGCCCGCATGAGCTGGCTATCCATCATCGTGCCGACCCTGAACGAGGCGCAACACATCGTCCCGCTGCTGACCCGTATCCAAGCCATGCGCGAACGCGGCATCGAGGTGATCGTGGTCGATGGCGGCAGCATCGATGGCACCCCCGCACTCGCTGCGTCGCTGGCCGATCAGGTGCTGGCCGCCCCACCCGGACGGGCGCGTCAGATGAATTTTGGCGCAGCTCGGGCGAACGGCTTGGCGCTGTTGTTTTTGCATGCCGACACGCACCTTCCAGACGACGCACTGCGCGCCGTCGATCGTGCGCTGAACCGGCATCGCTGGGGGCGCTTCAACGTGCGCTTCGAGTCGCAACGGCCGCTGCTGCGGCTGGTGGCCAGAATGATGAATCTGCGTTCGCGCCTGACCGGTATTGCAACGGGGGATCAGGCGCTGTTCGTGACCCGTGCGGCTTTCGAGTCGGTGGGCGGTTTCCCCGAGCAGCCGCTGATGGAAGACATCGAATTGTCGCGGCGTCTGAAAACAATCGGCGCCCCCGCCTGCCTGAAAACAGCCGTCGTCACCTCGGCGCGGCGCTGGGAAGCACACGGCGCATGGCCCACGATTCTGCTCATGTGGCGGCTGCGCTGGGCATACTGGCGCGGCGCGCATCCTGCGCAACTGGCGCAGTGCTACAACCGCCCCGCGCGCGAGGCAAGATCATGAGCGATACCCGCATCGTGATTTTCGCCAAGGCACCCCGGCCGGGTGCAGTCAAAACCCGACTCATCCCGGTCCTGGGCGCAGCGGGTGCGGCCAGGCTGGCCGAACGCATGTTGATCCGCACCCTGGATGAAGCGCTGGCGGCGGATTTGGGCGCGGTCGAGCTGTGTGCCGACCCGGCTTTCAACGACCCAGCCTGGCACGGCGTCCGCCTGCCGCCCGGTGTGCAAACCAGTATCCAGGGCGCGGGCGATCTGGGCGACCGCATGGCACGTGCCACACAACGTGTCCTCGATCAAAATCAATTCGTGCTCTTGATCGGCACCGACTGCCCGCAGCTCAATGCCCAAAGCCTGCGCGATGCCGCGCTGCTTCTGGAAACCCACCACGCCGTCATGCATCCGGCGGCAGACGGCGGATACACCCTGCTCGGCCTTGCCGCATTCGACCCCGCGCTGTTCAGCGCCATCCCCTGGAGCACGCATCAAGTGGCTGCACTCACCCGCGAACGTCTCGCCGCGCTGGGTTGGCGCACGGCCGTTGGCCGCACGCTGGCCGACATCGACGAACCCGCCGACCTCATCTACCTACCGCCCGGCTGGCGGCGCGCACTCAATCTGGAGGTGACATCGTGAAGCGCCTGTTACTGATCGGCGGCGGCCACGCCCACCTGTTCGTGCTCGAAGCCTTCGCACGCGCGCCCTTGCCCGACGTCGAGCTGGTGCTGGTCAGCCCACATCAACTCGCACCCTATTCCGGCATGATGCCGGGCGTGATCGCAGGGCATTATCACTACGACCAGGGTTGTGTCGATCTTGCGCCGCTGGTACGCGCCTCCGGTTGCCGCTGGCTGAAAACCGTCGCGGTTCGATTCGATCCCGCCAGCCGCGTTGTGGTCTGCGAAAACGGCAGTCGGCTCGACTACGATCTGCTGTCGATCAACACCGGTTCCACCCCGCCACCGCAAACGGTTCCCGGCGTAGCTGAATACTCAATTCCGGTGAAGCCCATCGAAACCGTCCTCGATCGCTGGCGTTACCTCTCGGTCGAGGTCGCGTGCCGCCGCCCGCTCAACATCGTGGTGGTTGGCGGCGGTGCGG
>JBGSZD010000156.1:0-3290 GCA_041750575.1 Thiobacillus sp.
TCAGCCAGACGATGCGCGGCGTGTCCAGCGCAGCAACCAGCGCCGCGTAGTCGGTGCAGGCCGTGTGCCCGGTTTCCGTCGCCAGCGTCAGCGCGACTTCATGACTGCGGTTCATCACCGCGATGGTCTTGCCCTGCCGGGCGAGGCGGCGCGCCATGTTGCCGCCCATCCGCCCCAAACCCACGATGCCGAATTCCATGCTGACTCCTAGCGGAACTGAATATTTGCCGAATACGAATAGTTGAAGCGCGCATCAATCATGCCAACTGCCATCGCATGATACGACGCGGGAATGACGCCGAAGTTGCGCGGCAAGGCGCCCTTTCGCAGTGCGCGATGCACCAATCAGGCCAGCAGCCCGGGAAACAGTGTGCCCAGTCCGCTCGCGATCATCTCGATCGAGATGGCCGCGATAATCAGGCCCATCAAGCGCGTGACGACATGAATGCCGGTCTTGCCCAGCCGCTGCGCAATCGCTGGCGCGGCACGAAACGACACCCACACCGACAGCGCCACCAGCGCCACCGGAATCAGCAGCGCGGCCTGGTGTAGCACCTCGCCCCTGGCTGCGCCCGCCGCGACAATGACATGGGTGATCGCACCCGGCCCGGCCAGCAGCGGGATGCCGAGCGGTACCACGCCGACGGCTTCACGTTCTTCCGCCTCCATCGCTTCGTCGCGCGTCTGTCGCTGAGGGCTCACGTGCGCCTGCACCATCGACAGCGCCAGCAACAGCAGCAGCAAGCCGCCCGCCACCGAAAAAGCCGCGAGGCGAATGCCAAAGAAATTCAACATGGGTTCGCCCAGAAAGGTGAACAGGGTCAAAACCCCCAGCACGGTCAGCGCGGCAATCCGCGCCGCCGAGCGGCTCTGCTTCAGCGTGTAGCCCTGGGTGGCCAGCAGGAAAATCGGGATGACGCCGACCGGGTCGACGATGGCAAACAGCGCGAGTGCGGCTTTGACGAGTTCGGGGACATCCATGCCGTGCATGATAGCCGCATGGCGCGGCAAGGATTAAACCCGGCGGAACAGCAGATCCCACACGCCGTGGCCCAGACGAATGCCGCGCTGCTCGAATTTGGTGAGCGGTCGGGTGTCGGGGCGCGGCGCGTAGTCCGCCACGGTGTTTTGCAGTTGCGGCTCAGCGGAGAGTACCGAGAGCATCTGCTCGGCGTAGTCCTGCCAGTCGGTGGCCAGATGAATATAGCTGCCAGGCATCAGACGGCTCGCCAGCAGGCCAACCAACGGCGGCTGAATCAGGCGGCGCTTGTGGTGGCGTTTCTTGTGCCACGGGTCGGGGAAAAAAACGTGGATACCGGCGAGGCTGGCCTGCGCGAGCATGTGGGTCAGCACTTCGACGGCATCGTGCTGGACGACGCGAACATTGGTGAGACCCCGTTCACCGAGTTGCTTCAGCAGCGCGCCGACGCCGGGCGTGTGGACTTCGACGCCCAGGTAATCGTTTTCGGGATGGGCTGCGGCAATCTCGGCCAAGCCTTCGCCCATACCAAAGCCGATTTCCAGAATGCGCGGTGCGGTGCGGCCAAAAGCTGCGTCGAGGTCAATCAACCCAGTCTGATACGGCAGCATGAACTGCGGCCCGATTTCGGCCAGCGCACGCGCCTGACCCGAACCCACCCGCCCGGCACGCAGCACATACGAACGAATGCGCGGATGCGCGCCGGTTTCACTCATGCTTACTTGCTGCCTGCGCTTTTATTCTCAGTGATGAGGCCGCTGGTCGGCGAACTGGGGCTGGCCTGATAGATTTTCTTCGGCATGCGCCCGGCCAGAAAGGCCTCGCGCCCGGCTTCCACCGCTTTCTTCATCGCAGACGCCATCAGCACCGGGTTGCCGGCACCGGCAATCGCGGTGTTCATCAGCACCGCATCGCAGCCGAGCTCCATCGCGATGGTCGCGTCGCTCGCCGTGCCGACTCCCGCATCGACGATCACCGGCACGCTCAGGCGGTCGATGATGATTTGCAGGTTCCACGGATTGAGAATACCCATGCCGGAACCGATCAGGCTCGCCAGCGGCATCACCGCGACGCAGCCGATGTCTTCCAGCTGCTTGGCGGCGATCGGATCGTCCGAGGTGTAAACCATCACCTGGAAGCCGTCCTTCACCAGCACCTCGGCGGCTTTCACCGTTTCGGCGACGTTGGGATAAAGCGATGCCGCGTCGCCCAGCACTTCGAGCTTGACCAGGCTATGGCCATCCAGCAGTTCGCGCGCCAGGCGCAAAGTACGGATCGCGTCGTCGGCCGTGTAGCAACCGGCGGTATTGGGCAGATAGGTGTATTTCGACGGCGGCAGCGCGTCGAGCAGGCTGGGCTGGCTGGCATCCTGGCCAATATTGGTGCGGCGGATGGCGACGGTGACGATTTCTGCCCCCGAGGCTTCGACCGCGAGGCGGGTTTGTTCGAAATCCTTGTACTTGCCGGTGCCGACCAGCAGGCGGGAAGCATAGGATTTTCCAGCGATGACGAGAGGTTCCATGTATTTCGTATTTAAGTCTAGTAGCTAGGGAAGGGAGGGGTCAGCCACCGCCGACCGCAACGACAATTTCCAGCCGGTCGCCACTGAGGAGCTGGGTGCCTGCATGCTGGCTGCGCGGGACGATTTCGCCGTTTTTCTCGATGGCGATGCGTTTACCTGCCAGGTCGAGCGTCTCGATCAACTGGCTGAGGCTGAGCGGCGCGGGGAAGCGGCGAAGTTCGCCGTTGATGACAAGTTCAATCACAACTTCAATCTGGGAAGGAGTTTCAGTATCATGCCGGATTCTACCCTGAAGGGTAAGCGCGCGCGGGCGTCGTATAGTGGCATTACCTGAGCTTCCCAAGCTCATGAGGAGGGTTCGATTCCCTTCGCCCGCTCCAAATACGGCATACGGATTCTTTATCTGGTTGACCGCAATCCAATAATTTGTTTCTCTTGGCCTATTCGGCCATGAATATCCCGCCCTCCGCTCCTTCTTCTGCCGACCTGCTACGCGAGGTCGACCTGCGCATGGCGCAGGCACTGGACAACTTTTTCCAGCGCAGTCGCACGGCCATCCAGGATTCGATTTTACGCACCATCGTCGAGCAGATTTCGTCGTCCAGGCTGGCCGCCGGGCAACACTGCCTCGACTGGCTGAATGCCTATCCAGACACAGTAGTGTCCGGTTAAATTGAGCCGCACAGGCTGTGAAGCCACTATCGATGCGGGTTTTGAGCGATTCATGGGTGTCCACGATTTGAATTTCAATTTGCACATTTGCGATGCTTCCGGGTTTGATGAACCTGG
>JBGSZD010000157.1:0-7662 GCA_041750575.1 Thiobacillus sp.
GCAAATCACCGTGTGCGCACCGCTGCGTGCCGCGCGCTTGGCCGCGAGGATCTTGGTCAGCATGCCGCCGGTGCCGACGCTGCTGCCCGCGCCGCCGGCCATGCGTTCGAGTTCGGGATCGCCGGCATGCGCGTCCATCACCAGGGTGGCGTCAGTATGCTTGCGCGGGTCGGCCGTGTAGAGGCCCGTCTGGTCGGTGAGAATGATCAAACAATCGGCCTCGATCAGATTGGTCACCAGCGCACCCAGCGTGTCGTTGTCGCCAAGGCGGATCTCGTCGGTGGCGACGGTGTCGTTTTCGTTGATGATCGGCACCACGCGCAATTCCAGCAGCGTGCGCAGCGTGGAACGCGCGTTCAGATAGCGCGTGCGGTCGGCCAGGTCTTCGTGAGTGAGCAGCACCTGCGCGGCGTGCAGATTGTGGGTACGGAAAATCGATTCGTAGGCCTGCACCAGCCCCATCTGGCCGACAGCAGCAGCGGCCTGCAATTCGTTGACGGCTTGCGGGCGCTTTTTCCAGCCCAGCCGTGCAATGCCTTCGGCAATCGCGCCACTGGACACCAGCACCACTTCCTTGCCCTGCTCGGTCAGCGCCGCGATCTGCTCGGCCCAGCGCGACAGCGCGGCGTGATCGAGCCCGCGCCCTTCGGCGGTCACCAGGCTGGAGCCGACCTTGACGACGATGCGCCGTGCATGTTGGACAACCGATGTGCTCATCGCGCCGCCCGCCGCAAGCTTTTTGCCGCGTCCCTGGCATCCTGTACGTTGATGCCGTCAGGACAGAAATGATCCTCGAACAGCGCCTTTTGATACGACAGCAGCGAGCGCATCTTGATGCGCTCCCAACCGGCGTTGCGCGCCTTCGACCAGGTGCCGTCCGGATGGCCGTAGGCATACAGGCGGCGCTCGCCCGATGCGCAGCGCAGTCCTTCGAACGAGACATTTTTCGCGCCGCCAGCGGCCTCGATCACTACGGTGTAGCGCACCACCTTGTCCGCGCCGACGCTGATCGATTCGGCATCGACGAAGAACTTGTTGCGCGTCGCCGACGACACATTGAAAGGAATCAGGTTTTCCGCCTTGGGATAAGGCGGTAGCTGCGCCGCCACTTCGACCCAAGGTTTGTCCTGTTCAAACTCACGTTCAAAGTCCATCCATTCGGCATGGACGACGAGGGGCAGACACAGCAGCAAGGCAAGCAGGATTTTCATGCCCGGCATTGTATTGATTCGCCCGCGCGCTGTCTGCATGAATGGGGGCGTCGGACTAGAATGCACGCTTCCCCTCCACCCGATACCTGCCGGACGCAACGCCCCATGCCGCACGCCACCCTCAAACGCTACGCCTGGCTTTCGATTGCAGCAGCCCTGGCCACCATCCTGCTCAAGGGCTGGGCCTGGTGGCTCACCGGCTCGGTCGGCCTGTTCTCCGATGCGCTTGAGTCATTCGTCAATCTGGCCGGCGCGATGATGGCGCTGGCCATGCTGTCGCTGGCCGCCATGCCGGCGGACGATGACCATGCGCACGGGCACGGCAAGGCGGAATATTTCTCCAGCGGGTTCGAAGGCTTCCTGATTCTCTTCGCCGCCATCGGCATCGGCTACGCCGCCGTCGAGCGCCTGCTCGATCCACAACCGCTCGAAGCGGTCGGCATCGGCCTGGCGGTATCGATGGCCGCCTCGATCATCAATCTGGCCACTTCACGCATCCTCATGAGCGTGGGCCGAAAATACCGCTCCATCACCCTGGAAGCCGACGCCCATCACCTGCAGACGGACGTATGGACCTCCGCAGGCGTCATCGTCGGGGTCGGACTGGTCTGGCTGACAGGCTGGCTGTGGCTCGACCCGGTGATTGCGTTGCTGGTGGCCGTGAATATTGTCTGGACCGGCTGGCAACTACTGCTCCGCTCCGCGGCTGGCCTGATGGATGTGTCCATCCCGGAGGAAGACCTGAAGACGATTGAAAACGTACTGGACCGCTATCGCCGGCAGGGTCTCGCATTCCACGCCTTGCGCACGCGACAGGCCGGCTCCCGCGCCTTCGTTTCCCTGCACGTGCTGGTACCCGGCGCCTGGACGGTGCAACAGGGACACGACTGGGCTGAGCACATCGAAGCCGATATTCGCCAGGCCGTGCGCTACGTCAATGTCATCACCCACCTGGAGCCCCTGGAAGACCCTGCCTCCCTGGCGGATCAGGATCTGGATCGTCGGGCGGATTGAGCCGGTCATCGGGCCTTGCGTCGTCAAGTCCGGCAAGCCCACGCATACGCTGCAAGATTCACCGCCACGACCACAGAAGGTTGAACGTCAAAACAGGGAGTTTCCCCTAGCAGGGTCCCCCCCAGTGTCCTATCGTTCAGTGGACTTATTGCGCTCAAATTTCTGACAGGTCGATGGGTACCGGACGCGCAGGCCAGATACTGCCGTAAGTACTAGCGCGACGGGTAGTGGTTAATTTGATGAGGTTCAGTATGGCTTAGCTCGAGTAGCAGTGGCCGCCTTGGTGTTCTGGAAAAAAGCGGTATCTGCGTGCTTGGTTCCGTGAAAACTACCAAGGAGACTGACATGTTCAATAGTAAATCCCGCTTCCTCCCCAATACTCTGACGGCTGCCCTATCTGTCGCCATGGCGCTGGGAGCGACGGCATTCCCCGCCACGACGCAAGCCGACGAAACCAGCTGTTCTCCCTTTACCCCCCTGATCCTGGGCCAGGAAGAATTCGTCTACGTCTGGACCCTGGGCGTGGAAGGCGTGGGCGACGGTTCGGACAAGCTGGTGACCGTGGACGTGAATCCCAAGTCCAAGACCTTCGGCAAGGTCATCGCCAGCCTGTCTGTAGGTGGGCGTAACGAGGCACATCACGTGGGTCTGTCCGACGATCGCCGCCACCTCTGGGGTGGCGGCCTGGACAGCAGCCACATCTTCATCTTCGACGTTCATACCGACCCGGCCAAGCCGAAACTGGTGAAGGTCGTCAAGGACTTCGTCGAGAAGTCCGGCGGCATCGTCGGCCCCCACACCTTCTACGCCACGCCCGGCCGCATGATCATCACCGGGCTATCCAACAACAAGGACCACGGCGGCGTCACCGCCCATGTCGTCTACAACAACAAAGGCGAATTCGTAAATACCGTCCATATCCCCACCACCGAAATGAACGGCGTCAAAGGTGATGGCTACAACTATGACGTGGCCATCAACCCGAGGAAGAACGTCATGTTGTCGACCTCCTTCACTGGCTGGAACAACTACATGATGGATCTGGGCAAGATGGTGAAAGACCCGGAGGCCATGAAGCACTTCGGCAATACCTCGGTCATGTGGGATTACAAAACCATGAAACCGATCAAGACCTTCAGCACCCCGGGCGCCCCCTTGGAAGCACGCTGGTCGTGGAACAAGGACGACAACTGGGCGGTAACCACCACAGCGCTGACCTCCAACATCTGGGTGTACGAGCAGGACAAGCAAGGTGAGTGGCAGGCCCATAACGTCGGCACCATCGGCAACCCCGCCGATATCCCATTGCCGGTCGACATCTCTATCGCCAACGATGGCAAGGGCCTCTGGATCAACACATTCATGGACGGCACCTCCCGCTTCTGGAATTTCTCCGATCGCATGCATCCGAAAGAGGTCTACAAGAAGAAGATCGGCAGCCAGGTCAACATGGTGTCCCAGAGTTACGACGGCAAGCGGGTCTATTACACCAGTTCCCTGCTGGGCAACTGGGACAAGAAGGGCGCCGACGACGAGCAGTACCTCAAGATGTTCTATTGGGACGGCAAGGAGTTGAAAGAAGGTTTCTCTCTCGACTTCTACAAGGAGAAGCTGGGCCGCGCCCACCACATGAAGTTCCAGGTGCGCGACATGAGCAAGCTCAAGCCCCTCCATGCCGCCAACACGGGTCTGGACAGCCTTAGTCTGGTCATGCGCGAAACGGCGGACAAATAGGCTTCATGAATTTCCTTCGCGCGGTATTTGCCAGGCTTGAACGCCTCCCGCGGGGGGGCGTTTTTTCTCTGCTTCTGGTCATGCTGCCGAGTGCGGGCACGGTTATCGCGGCCGACAGCCCCGGAACCGCCACGGCACCTCCGGCGGTGCTGGAATTCGTGCCCCCCGTGGCGGGCACCTACGAATTGCAACGCATCATGGCCGCCACCCACGGCCGGGTGCTGGACATCGACGGCAACACCCATGACCTGTCCGAATTCACCGGCGGCAAGGTCACCCTGCTGTCGTTCATCTATTCCTCCTGCGCCGATGCCAGCGGCTGCCCTTACGCCTATGTGGTCTTCCATCAGATGCAAACACGACTGGAGCGGAACCCGCGGCTCGCCGGCCGGTTCAGGCTGGTCTCGCTGTCTTTCGACCCCAAGCGGGACACGCCCGAGGTCCTTGCCCTGTATGCCGGGGACAATGCCAAGGCCGGCCGGCCCGTGGAATGGAAGTTCCTCACCACCGGCTCGGTCCGGGAACTCCTGCCCATCCTGGATGGCTTCGGCCAGGATGTGTTCCTGGATATGGACCCCGCAACGGGCCAGCACCGTGGCACCTACAGTCATGTCCTCAAGATCTTTCTCATCGACCGGGCCCGCACGGTGCGCGAAATCTACACCACCGCCTACCTGATGCCGGATATGGTCTACAACGACATCCTCACGCTGCTGTTGGAAGAAGGCCTCAAGCTGGAATGAACCGTCCATGGCTATCGCGTGGCTCCACTTGGGCGGGCCTGCTATTCGTCTCTTGCGCATGGGCGGACACTCCCGTGACCGTCATCCCGCCCCTGGGCCTGCCACCCCTGCCCGTGCCGACCGCCAACCCCCTGACCCGGGAGAAGATCGACCTGGGCCGGCGGCTGTTCATGGACCGGCGCCTGTCTCACAACAACACCATGTCCTGCGCCATGTGCCACGTGCCGGAACAGGGCTTCACGTCCAATGAACTGGGTGCCGCCATCGGCATGGAGGGCCGCAGCCTGCGGCGCAACTCGCCCACCCTCTTTAACGTGGGCTACCACCTCAGTTTCTTCCACGAAGGCCGCGAGCTCCATCTGGAGGAGCAGGTCTGGGGGCCGCTGCTCACCAAGGCGGAAATGCATATGCCCTCCATGGGCTACTTGACGGAGAAGGTGCGCCAGTTGCCCGAATACAAGGGGCTGTTCGAGGTGGCCTTCGGCGCTCCCGTCACGGCCGAGCGCATCGGCCAGGCCATCGCCAGCTACGAGCGCACCCTGGTCTCGGGCAACTCCCGCTTCGACCGCTGGTACTACGGCAGCGACAAGACCGCCCTCGACGCGCAGGAACAACGGGGCTTTCAGGTCTTCATGGGCAAGGGCCGCTGTGCGACTTGTCACCGGGTGGAAGAAAAATCCGCCCTCTTCACCGACCACAAGTTCCACAATACCGGCCTGGGCTGGGAACGCAGCATGTTCCCGGAACGCAACGCCTACAAAGTTCAACTTGCCCCGGGCATCTTCGTCAATGTCATGGGCAGCCTGCTCAAGTCTTTCGAGCCGCCCCAGCCCGATGTGGGCCGCTACGAGGTGACTATCGACCCCAAGGACCGCTGGGCCTACAAGACGCCCATCCTGCGCAATGTGGCGCTCACCGGGCCCTACATGCACGACGGTTCGCTGTCGACCCTGGAGGAGGTGGTGGAGTTCTACAGCAAGGGCGGCATCGACAACGAGATCAAGTCGCCGCTACTGATACCCCTCAAGCTCGATGCCGAGGAAAAAACCGCCCTTGTGGCTTTCATGAAGACCTTAACAGGCGACAACACCGGACGCCTTGTCAATGACGCCCGCACCGCACCCGCGACACTCCCAGTGTTGGTCAAGGATCCTGCCGACATCTATATGGAGTCCGTACCGGGAAAACCCTGACCCGCTCATTGTGATAATCAAATGCGCCAGGAAGCATCCGGTGCTTAAAGTCCAGGTTGCTTTGAAAAGGAACGACTCGATGAAAGTCCTATGTGTTCTGCTTTCCTGGCTAAGCCTTTGTCTGGTTGTGGCCCCCACGTGGGCAGGGCAAACCCTTGGGGGGGATTTCACACTCCATACGACGAAAGGGGAAGAGGTTTCCCTGTTGTCGCTGCGTGGAAAAGTAGTATTGGTTTATTTCGGGTTCACTAACTGCCCAGAGATGTGCCCCACCGAGCTGCTTCAGTTTAAGCACTTGATGTCCTTGCTCCCGCCAGAAAGCAAACACCGAGTCCAGCCCATTTTCGTTACCGTGGACCCCAATCGGGATACGCCCGAAGTACTCGATTCCTATATCAGCCACTTCGGCAAAGACATACTGGCCTTGACCGGGGGCGAACAGGAGTTGCGCAAGGTGACAGACCGGTATGGTGCCCAATTCCACTACGTGCCAACTGGGTCCAGCTACACAGTGGATCACACCGTTAATACTTATTTGATCGATGTCACCGGCAAGTTGGTCCGTATCCTTCCCTATGGAACGTCCACCGAGGAAATGCTGAAGGAAGTTATCAAACTGCTGCCTTAAGGTGAAGCCTCTCGAAACTACGTATCTTTGGGCCTTCCTCAACCAACCACGTCAAACCAGCCAGCGCAGCAGTCACTCTCCGCGATAGATGTAATCCCGCTTGAACGGATAATTCGGCTGGCTGCCGTCGATACCTTTACCCGCCAGCACCTGCCACAGTTCCATCCAGCCGTGGTCGAAGGCGTAGGCCGAGCCTGCCATGTAGATACGCCAGATGCGGTATTTCTGTTCGCCGATCAGTCGGCGGGCTTCATCGGCATGCTCTTCCAGCCGGGTGACCCAATGCCACAGGGTGGTTCCGTAATGCGGGCGCAGGTTCTCGGCATCCAGGCATTCGAGGCCGCTACCTGCCGCGGTGCGTAGCACGTCCGAGGCGTGCACCAACTCGCCGCCGGGGAACACATAGTCTTCGATGAATTCGGCGATGCCGCTGCCGAGTCCGTTAGCCTCGGGCTCGGACGTGGTGATGCCATGGTTGAGCACCAGCCCGCCCGGTTTCAGCAGCGCATGGATCTTGTCGAAATAGGTGCGCAAAGTGGGGCGGCCGACGTGCTCGAACATGCCCACGCTGGCGATCTTGTCGTAGCTGCCGTGTTCCGGGACGTCGCGGTAATCCATCCTGCGAACGTCAACCCGGCCGGTCAGGCCGCGTTCGGCAATTTGCTCGCTGACATACGCATGCTGGTCGTCCGACAGGGTGATGCCGACCGCACGCACGCCATAGCGCTCCGCCGCGTGCAGGATCAGGCCGCCCCAGCCGCAGCCGATGTCGAGAAACTCCTCGTCAGGCCGGAGATCGAGCTTGCGGCAGATGTGATCGAGCTTGGCTTCCTGCGCCGCGTCCAGGCTCATGTCCGGCGTCTTGAAATAGGCGCACGAATAGACCCGCCGCTTGTCCAGCCAAAGCCCGTAAAAATCGTTGGACACGTCATAGTGGTACTGGATGTTCCTGCGGTCCTTGGTGCGCGTGTGGCGCCACCACTTCCAGCCATCCGATCCGGTTTTCGGCGAACAGTCGCCTGCATTGCACAGGCGGTCGCCGAGCGCGAGGATGTCGTGCACATCGCCTTCCAGATCGAGCGCGCCCTCGACGTAGGCCCGCGCCAGCGCGCCCAGGCTGGGGTCGGCCATCGCCTTGA
>JBGSZD010000158.1:0-6140 GCA_041750575.1 Thiobacillus sp.
CCTGTTGCAACGCATTCCGCCCATCAACCAGGGCGAGAGCATGGTGCTCACCGCCCGCAGTCTGCGCGTAGTGGCCGTGCGCTTCGATCCCTGCTTTCGCATCGAGGGCGAGTGTCGCTCGCAGGTACGCTTCGTCTGGCAGCCCATCGACCAGGCTGGCTATGGCTCCACCACGCCGCGCGGACTGGAAGCCAAGGACGCGGCCGTGCACAGCTTCCATACCCTCACGCCCATCGCGTTCCGGCAGCTGATGGCGGAATACGACCTGCTCATCCGTCGCGCCGGCGGTACTGTCGGCGATGCGCCCCTGCAGGTGCACCCCATCCTTCGGCAACAGGGCCTGGACGGCCGCTTTGCCCAGGGGCTGCGGCAATTGCTGCTCAAGTATTGCGGTGAAGGAAGCCTCTCGCGCATCACCTGGATGAGCACCCAGGTCGGCGGCGACAAATGGGAATTTCGCGGTTTCAACCTCGTCGACGGCCAGCCCGTCGACATCGTCATCCCGCGCACCGGCAACGCCACCCGGCAAAGCTACTTCGTATCGCTGGTTACCGACCGCGACTACACCAACGGCAAGATCACCCCAGCCCCAGCGGGTGAAGACAACCTCAACCGCATGCTGCGCGATTCGCGCACCCTTGTGATCAACGACGCAGGCACCCTGCGGAGCCTCGGCGAATCCGTCGTGCGCATCGAAAACCCCGACATCCACAGCCCCGAGAGCATGGACTGCGTGTCCTGCCATTCCAGCCAGGTGGCCGGCTCCCTGCTGCTCGACAAACTGCCCCGCCTGGCCCAGGACCCGCAAATCGTCAGCCAGGCCTACCGATCCTCGCCGCTGCTGCGCGACCTGCCCACCAATCCCACCCGCCCCCGCGTATTCCGCGCCCTGGGCTACTTCGAGAAATTCCCCGTGCTGAGCCGGCGCGCCGTCAACGAAACCGCCGCCGTGGTGGCCCGGCTGAACAGCGGAATGCCGCGCTGGGGGCAAGGGCCGGGGAGGGAAGCTGCGCCTGTCAACACGGCTGACGCATCATCCAGGCCTGAGTCTTTTCAGTTGATTGCGGGTGCTATTTCTTCTTCTGGTCGCTAGCACCGGTGACCACATGCCGAGTAGTGGAACGCTGGTAGTAACTATCGGGGCGGTCGTAGTAGCGGTCAGGACGGCCGCTGGTATTGCGCGGTCGGACGTAAGGCGAGGGAGTGTATGCGGGTGTCGTTGTGACCCGATTGGGGCGTGATGTTTGCGCTTCTTCGAGGGCGCGCGCCTGCGCGCGCTGATCGACGAAAGCCTGTTCTCTGGTAGCAAGCGCTTGAGCCTGGCTTTGGGCTTCTGGCGTTGGTGGCAGAGCGTTGACGTTGTCGATGACCTTGGCGTTTGCGCAGGGAAAATCCTGGTAAACCGTCTTGCTGCCGGCCTTGCATTTGTACACATCAGCAAATGCAGGTGTTGCGATCAAGGCAAGGATGACGAGCGGTTTCAACTTGTTTTTCTCCCTGTGATTCGGCTACGGCGCCAGTGCATGCGGATCATGCTCCCTATTCAAAATGACGAAAAGCGTGAATACCGGACGAATGTTGAGATCACGTTTTGTATGCCAACAAGGCCGAAGGAACGTTCACTACGTCGCCACGCCCTTCAATTGAAACCTGCGTCGGATAAAGATTCTCTGCACACTGGTTCAGCCCCTTAAAATGCTAACACGCAGCAGGTGCCGAGGCTCATTTGACGGGCCTCACCGAGGCAATGGGGAAAATCCAGCCGCCTACACTGAGCCACAGCGTCCAATGCCGAGCCCAAGAGCGGCCTATACAGTCCCCGACATGCAAAAGGCCACCCCGAAGGATGGCCTGCCCGATAAAAGCGAATCGGGCCGCGTTTCTAGTCGGATGAGACGCTTTTGGTAGCTCCAGCCTTTCGACCAGGTGCGACGGGTGGCACATAGCCAGAAATCCTGCACTGAATACCCTCAACACGCTTGTCGCCCTTGAAGTGGGTGACGCTGCACTGGGATATTTCTCCGCGTGTTGTCAAGTCAGCCAGTGACTTGCGTACTTGAACCAGTGCAATCCCGGTGGCTGCCGCTATCTCCAAGTCGAGAAGCTGTCCATGTTTTTTCAAGTGGCTTAGAACTTGGTTTGTCTGCATGTCGATTCCTTTGACGTGTGGATGAGCGTGTGACCCAAGGTGGGGCCCCAGATTCCGAGAAAAGCAAAAAAGCCACCCCGAAGGATGGCCTGAGTGCTTGCTATATTTGGCTCCCCGACCTGGGCTCGAACCAGGGACCTGCGGATTAACAGTCCGTCGCTCTACCGACTGAGCTATCGGGGAATGGGAAGCGCGCATTCTAGAGAGGGCGGGCGTTTCGGTCAACCCTCAGCCGTCACTTTCCACCTGTAGTTCGGGTACATGGCTGAAGGCGATGCGCATCGGCGCGGCGCCGCGACCATTGTGGGCGCCGCCGAAATACAGGGTGTTGGGGCCGTAGCGCTGGTTGATCTGGTCGAGCGTGTGGTTGAGGGCTTCGTGGTGATCGTCGGGGTCGAACAGGTCGCGCGTGACCTGGCTGTGCTCGACGAGGTCGAACAGAGTGACGCCGACCTTGAGAATGGGCGCGGTATCGGGCGGGCGGCGATGCCAGAGTTCGGACAGCACGGGGTTGAATTTTAGGGTGTCGGCGTGGGGCGAGAAGCGGGCCTGGTCGACCCAGTGCGTGTGGCGGAAGTCGGTCTTCAGATAGCTCAGATGCAGACTGAGTCCGCCGGCGCAGTAGCCGTAGTGGCGCAGCCGCATCGCGGCCTTGTGCAGCAGGCGATACAGCACCGATAGGGCCGAATCGGGGTTGCGCAGGTCAGGCGCCAGCACGTGCGAATGGCCGACGCTGGAACGATGCGTGGGTGGGACGGCCACGACTTCGCCGCGCAGCTTGGCGTAGTAGCGTTCGCCTTCGATGCCGCCCCAGGCGCGATGCAGGGTGTCCTTGCTGGCGGCGCACAGCTGCTCGACGGTGTGGATGCCGAGCTGGTTGAGGCGCTGCTCCATGGCGCGGCCGATGCCGTTCAGCGCGCCGAGCTTGAGGCCGTACAGCCGCTGCGGCAGTTCGTTCTGATGGATGACGACGAGGCCGTCGGGCTTCTGCATGTTCGACGCGGTCTTGGCGAGAAAGCGGTTGGGCGCGATGCCGACCGAGCTGTGCAGGACTTCGCCGACCTGGTTGTAGATAGCCTGCTTGATCTGGTGGCCCAAGGCGACAGCATTGACCTCCTCGCGGTCGTGCCCCATCAGGTCGCAGCTCATTTCGTCGATGGAGAGCACGGCGGACACCGGCGTGCACGATTCGACGGCGGCGACGATGCGGTGGTGGATGTCGACGTAGGTGGCGGGCCGCGCCTGCACGAAAACGATGTCCTTGCACAGCTTGCGCGCCTGCCATACTGGGGTGCCGGTCTTGATGCCGAAGCGCTTGGCGTCGATGCTGGCGGCGATGCAGCAGGTGGTGTCGGCCATCACCGGCAGCACGCCCACGGCGCGGCCACGCAGCTCGGGCCGCAGTTGCTGCTCGACCGAGGCGAAGTAGGAATTGAGATCGACGTAAAGCGAATGCAGGGACATGGCGGACTCCAGCCGTCACGCCGGTGCTTCCGCATTCGGGGCAGGGCTGGGTGAGGCTGATATTGAATATAGTGTATTTATATACACTAGTTTTGGTCAATTCAGCCCGGGTTCGCCAGATTCATCCGCTCCAGGCGCTGGCACAGGGTGTCGATGATGCGGCGCGACAGCGGGGCGGAATGGCGCATCAGTTCTTCCATGATCTGTGGCGGTAGTGCCAGCACGGTGATCTCGCTGTCTGCGACGACCGAGGCGGTGCGGGGCTCGCTGAGCAGGTAGGCCATTTCGCCGAACAGCTGGCCTTCGTTGAGCTCGCCCAGGCGGCGGCGCCCGCCGTCGGTGTTCTTGTAGACCACGGCGCGGCCGGCATAGAGAAAATACGCTGTGTGCGAATCCTCGCCTTCCTCGATCAGCGTGTGGCCTGGTGGATGGACTTGGCCATATTTTTCCAGCAGGCGGTGGGTGTCGCCGAAGACGTAGCCTTCGAGCTTGCTGGCGCCTTCGCCGCTGCCGGCGAGGAACAGTTTTTCCAGCGCGGTGACGTCGGCCTTGCCGTAGGCATACAGCGCCTGTGCCCACAGATAGAGCAGCAGAAAGGCGAAATAGCCGCCGATCAGCACGAACACCACGCCACCCAGCGCGCCGTACAGGCTATGGTAGTTCTCCAGCTTGAAGAAGGCGCCGAAGAGCGCGAGCAACAAGCCCAGATTCACGGTGGCGGCCAGCGCGAATACGGCCGCATCGCGCGCGCGCGGATGCTGCCGCGGCAGCCGCCAGTAAGCGGCAAACAGCAGCGCCCACACCATGGCAAAGCCGAACAGCGAATTGAGCGCCTGCAATACCTGTGCGTTGCCGGTGCCGATGAAATCGTTCTGCGCCAGAAAGATCAGCGTCACCTGTGCCAGTGCGGCCACGCCCATCAGCAGAAACAGCACCGGCAGAATGATCAGCGGCAACACCCACGACACCACGAAATTACGCTTGGTCTGGTCGGGAAAAATGATGCGGAATGCGCCCTGCATCGTGTTGACCAGCCCGCGCGACGACAGTACCAGGGTGAGCAGGCCGACGCCGCCGGCGGCCAGCTGGGTCTGCTGCGGAATGAAGCCGAGCGCGGTGAGGCTGTCGAGTTGCATCTGATCGTAAAGCGCGGCCATCAGGATGGTGGCGGGGATCGAATTCTCGGCAATGCGGCCCAGCAGTTGCAGGGCGTAGCTCAGCAGCAGCAACAGCGGCGTGGCGGACAGCAGGAAATAAAACGCCGTCGCGGCGGCGTGGTTTTGCAGGCCGTTCTGGTTGAACAGACGGGTTGTGGTGTAGCCGAGTTGAAGCAGCCAGCTCAGCGTGCCGCGCGTAGGGGGCAGGGCGGGAGTATGCATGACGCTAGCCTACCCGCGACCCGCGCACTAGGCCAGCGCGGCGGCGATGCGCTTGAGCGCCTTTTCCAGGTTGGCCTGCGAGGTGGCGAACGACAGGCGGATGTAGCCTTCGGCGCCGAAGGCCGAGCCGGGCACCACGGCGACGTCGGCCGATTCGAGCAGGTATTCGGAGAAGGCGATGTCGGTGCCTTCTTCGATCACGTCGCGGGCCAGCAGATTCATGATCGCATCGCGCACGTCTGGGAAGGCGTAGAAGGCACCGCCGCTGTCCACGCACTTGAAGCCGGGGAGGGCGTTGAGCGCATCGACCACGTAGCGATGACGTGTCTTGAAGGCGTCGAGCATTGGCGTGATGCAGCCCTGGTCGCCGTTCAGTGCGGCTTCGGCGGCCACCTGGGAGATCGAGGTGGGGTTGGAGGTGGACTGCGACTGCACGTTGGTCATCGCGCGCATGATCGCTTCCGGCCCCGCCGCGTAGCCGATGCGCCAGCCGGTCATCGAATAGGCTTTCGACACGCCGTTCAGCACCAGGGTGCGGTCGTAGAGGTCGGGACAGACGTTGAGGATATTGACGAAGGGCACGTCGTCGAGCCGGATGTGCTCGTACATGTCGTCGGTGGCGATCAGCACGTGCGGGTGCTTGCGCAGCACGGCGCCGAGCGCGGCGAGTTCGTCGCCGGTATACACCGCGCCGGTCGGGTTGGACGGGCTGTTGATGACGACCAGCCGGGTTTTCGGGGTGATCGCCGCTTCCAGTTGCGCCGGCGTGATCTTGAAGCCCTGCTCGATACCGGCCTCGACGATCACCGGTTTGCCGTCGGCGAGGATGACGATGTCGGGATACGACACCCAGTAGGGCGCGGGGATGATGACTTCGTCGCCGGGGTTGATCACCGCCTGCACCAGGTTGAAGAAGCTCTGCTTGCCCCCGCACGACACCAGGATCTGCTTGGGCGAGTAGTCGAGGCCGTTGTCGCGCTTGAACTTGGCGATGATCGCCGCTTTCAGGCCGGGGGTGCCGTCGACCGCAGTGTATTTGGTGAAGCCCTTGTTGATCGCGTCGATCGCCGCATCTTTGATGTGCTGGGGCGTATCGAAATCGGGCTCGCCAGCGCCGAGGCCGACGATGTCGCGGCCGCTCGCCTTGA